>CAZRMG010000014.1:0-17384 GCA_964601095.1 uncultured Melioribacteraceae bacterium
GGCGCTGTACCCAAGTGGCTTAAGGGGAAGGTCTGCAAAACCTTTATTCGTCGGTTCGAATCCGACCGGCGCCTCAATTCTTTTTGAATTACTATGTTCACCGTTTATGTTTTAAGAAGCAATTCTGATTACAAACGTTATATCGGCTGCACTGATAACTTAGAAAGAAGAATTCGCGAACATGAAACCGGTTTAGTCAAATCCACAAAAAACCGCAGACCTTTTCAATTAATTTACACCGAAGAATTCACAAACAAGCACGACGCCTTATTAAGGGAGAAATTCTTCAAAACCCATCATGGTAGAGATTTTTTAAATTCTATCGGCAAATGATATTTGGGGAAGGTCTGCAACCCGGCTTAGCCGGGTAAATCCAAACTTTATAGCCAGTGTTGAAATTGTGTTGCCCTTTTACAATGCATTTTTGTTTATTAAATATGTTCAGAATAATTAATATTTTTTTATAGACTTCAACTCATCCTCACTTCAAATAATTGTAAATTTTAACTATTAATCAACGTTCATAATCCTAATCACATAAAAAATTGAATGAAATCTTTTTCTTTAGTTTCATTTACAAAAAAGATATCTTTGACCAAATTATTCCTTAGCAGAGATGTTTATGCGACAAAGAAAAAAACAATCTGAAAACATCAAAACAAGAATTAAGAAAGCATTAGAGAAATTCAACAATGGGAAATCAAATTCGGAAAAAGATATAATAAAAATATTACACGACTTTGAAGAATATCAAAAAAATATCGAATCAGAAATCGACTCATTATACCGCACAACTTTATACAGTATAGGCGATGCAGTTATAACAACTGACAGTAAAGGTATAATTCAACATCTCAATCCAACTGCTGAAAAACTAACCGGATGGAAAGAACTTCAAGCTAAAAATTTACCACTCGAAAAAGTATTCAAAATAGTTAATGAAGTTACTCGTAAAAAAGTTACTAATCCTGTAAAAAAAGTATTGAACGTCGGTTCGATAGTTGGACTTGCAAATCATACAATACTTATCTCTAAAAGAGGGAAGGAAATACCAATCTCGAATAGCGGCGCACCCATAAGATCCAAAAGCGGTAGAATTATTGGCGTAGTTTTGGTATTCCGTGATCAGACAAAAGAAAGAATCACTAAACTGAAATTAGAAGAAAGTGAAAATAGGTACCGGCAGTTATTCGATCAAAATCCGCTTCCTATGTGGGTATATGATATAAGTACTTTAAAATTTTTGATGGTTAATGAAGCAGCGATTGAACACTATGGTTATAGCCGTGATGAATTCTTAAAAATGTCAATAAAAGATATCTTAGCCAAAGAAGAATTGAAACGGTTTTCAAAAAATCAAACTAGAGATATTGATAAGAACGACATTTGGCAACACCGGCTAAAAAACGGAAATATCATTTTTACAAGAGTAACTTCACATTCTTTAACATATTCGCACCGCCGAGCAAAACTTGTTCTTGCCAATGACATCACACAAAATCTTAAAGCAGAAAAAGCTTTACGCGAAAGCGAAGATAAATATAGACTACTTGTTGAAAATCAAAACGAGTTGGTTGTAAAAGTTGATAATACGGGAAAGTTTAAATATGTAAGTCCCAGTTACTGTAAATTATTCGGCAAGAAAGAATCGGAATTGTTAGGCAAATCTTTCATCCCGTTAGTTCATAAAGATGATGTTGAAACAACAAAAAAAACTATGGAGCAATTATACCACAGCCCTTATTCATGTTACTTAGAACAAAGAGCAATGACAGTCCATGGTTGGCGTTGGATAGCATGGAGCGATAATGCCATATTAAATGACAAGAATGAAATTATTGAAATTGTAGGCGCAGGACGCGACATAACAGAAAAAAAACTTGCCGAAGAAAAAATTAGACAACAGTACTTTACGCTTTCCGGCATTAACAACAGTACAAATGAACAAATATTTTCCGTTGACACAAATTTTCGATACACAAGTTTTAATGCTTCTCATATATCAATTATGAAAAAATTCTACGAAGCTGAACCTGAGATCGGCGAAAATATTCTTGATTACATTACTGTAACCGGAGACAAGGAAATAACAAGAAAGAATATATTGAAAGCATTGAAGGGAAAAATTTTCGTTTACGAATCATACCAGGGTAAAGAGAATTTATCTCAATCATTTTACCAGATAGTATATAATCCTATCAAAGATGATTCCGGCAAGGTTTTAGGAGTAGCTGTTTTAGTGAGAGATTTATCATCGCGTAAAAAGATGGAAGATGAATTAAAACATAAAAACGATGATTTAAACAGTTTATTGGAAATTAGCATAAAACTTCTCGATTCACTCGATAAAAAAATTGTACTACAAAGAATAGTTGAAAGCGCTACTAAATTGATAGGTTTAGATTCAGGGGCGATATATGTATTAAAAGACGGCGACTTATTTTTGGACGCAACTACTCCCCCTTTACCGCCGAATATACCCGAGGAATTTAGGAAAGCAAAGCTCGAAAACCACCCGCATATTTTGAAAGCAATATCAAGTTTAGCGCCTCTTACAATTACCAAAATGAATGATGATTTACTTTCAGAACATGAAAAAATAATTATAAAAAATAAGGGTTTTACTTCATTACTGTATATTCCGCTATTTATAGAAAAACGAGTAAACGGAATTTTGATTCTCGGCACTATCGGAAGTGAATATCAATATTCCAAATACGATATTGACTTGAGCAGGACTTTTGCAGGAATTGCTTCACTTGCGTTAGAAAATGCACTATTATTTGAAAAGACTGCGAGTAATGTGGTTGAGTTGAATCAACTAATTGTAGAAAAAAAACAAGCCGACAAAGATTTAAAGGAAAGCGAAGAACGCTACAGAAAACTTTTCGAAAATCATTCCGCAGTTAAACTGCTAATCGATCCCGAAAACGGAAACATCATCGATGCCAATCCTTCCGCAGAAAAATTTTACGGCTGGACTTGTAACGAGCTCAAACAAATGAAAATATACGACATCAATATTGCTTCGAAAAATGTTTTAAAAAATGATATGAATAATATACTGGATGGTTCAAGAAGTAATCACCAGCAACAACACCGTCTTGCCAACGGTTCAATAAAAATTGTAGATGTTTTTACAAGCAGAGTTGAAATACGAGGTAAGACTTACCTTCATTCTATACTTCACGACATAACAGAAAAAAAACTTGCCGAAGAGCAGATAAAACTTCTCGGACGTTCTATTGAACAAAGTCCTGTTATTGTTATTATTACAAATCCTGAAGGAAGTATTATTTATGTTAATCCTAAATTTACAGAAGTAACGGGATACACTTTCGATGAAGTAAAAGGTAAAAACCCCAAGATTCTAAATTCCGGGCATAATACTAAAGAGTACTATCATAAACTTTGGAGTACAATATTATCAGGTGAAAAATGGTTTGGCGAATTTTATAACAAAAAGAAAAACGGCGAGCTTTATTGGGAAGATGCTATTATATCCCCAATAATTAATGAGAAAAATGTTATAACAAATTTTGTTGCTGTAAAAGAGGATGTAACAGAAAAGAAAAAAATGCTGAATGATTTGATTATCGCAAAAGAAAACGCCGAGGAAATGAACCGAGTTAAATCTTTCTTCTTTGCAAATATGAGTCATGAATTGAGAACTCCTCTTTGGGGACTAAGCGGTTATGCTGAATTAATGCTTAGTATCACTTCTAATCCGGATGAAAGAGAAGTGGCGCAGGGTATTTTAAACTCCGCGAAAAGATTGACAAATACTTTAACTTCTATTCTTAATATTACCAAACTTGAATTCGACACAATCGAAGTTAAGTTGGAAAAAATAAATCTTGAAAAAATTATAAATGACATTTACAATGAATATAATTTTGTTGCCCTAAAAAAGAACCTTTCTTTTATAAAAAAGATATCCCTCGCAAATTCTAACGTAATATCCGATGAAAATTTGATAAGGGGAATTCTAAATAATTTAGTTAGCAACGCTATTAAATACACCGATGTTGGCGAAGTAATAATTGCTGTTTTTGATAAATCTGAAAGCGGCTTAGATCATCTTGTATTTGAAATTTCAGATACGGGTATTGGAATACCTAAAGAAAAACATGAAATCATTTGGAAACCTTTTAGACAGGCAAGCGAAGGGGTCAGCAGGGATTTTCAGGGCACTGGATTGGGACTAACAATAGTAAAAAAATATACCGAACTGTTGAACGGTAAAATTTCTTTTAGCAGTACAGAAGGAAAAGGTTCGATATTTATTGTTGAAATACCATTGAGTATTTAGTAAAGTCCCGGTTATAATCGGGACTTTACTCATTATCATAGAATCTTACACTTATTTTTTAAACTCTGCGAACGGCGCTAACCAAGTAATATCTGCTCCATACATTTTACGCTTATAATTTACTACTTCCATTCTTTCAGGAATTATTTTAATCAATACTAGTTTATTCATATCGGGGAACGACTGTTTCCAATATTCCCTTTTTCTTTTTTGAATTTCGAGAGAATCTTTTACCAATTCCGCTTTGCCGGTAATTGTAACATATCCTTCAGCCGAAGCATGGTTTGCATAATAAAGACTTACTTTCGGATTTTTTTTAATCTCTTCATATTTTCTCGTGTCTGTACTTGTAGCCATCCAAACACACATATCTTCTTCCGGCGGAAACGGATTCATTGTTCTAACATTGGCTGTACCTTCTGCATCGAATGTAACGAGAGCACAATATTTTACATGACTAATAATTTCCCGCGCAGCATTGATTACCGAATCGCGGTTTGCCGCAGGTGATTTATCCTGTGCTATTGTCGCTGAAGTTAAAAAGCTTATTAACACAAATAAATTGAAACATAATGTTAGCAAAGATGGAATTGAATTGTGATTCTCTTTCATTAAATCCCCCAAAGTATTATAGTTTTGATAATTATTTTGTATGTGTTTTGTTTGAAACATACGATAAATTAGACGTTGATATCTTCAAAAGTTTCATAAAAAATCCCGAAGAAACCGGGATTTTCGAAAATTTATTTAATCAACCATTCAACTGCTAATTACCACTCCCGCTAATCAAATATCTTTTAATTTTTTGAGTAGTAGTCTTTTCAAATTCATTTTCGCGGATATAGAATTTTTTTATTTGTTTATACCCTGCGAGTTGTTTATTCGTCTTCTCAATCTCTTCGGCAATAGTTTTATTAATCAGTTCATCGTTTATTTTTAAATTTTGTGTTTCGGCTAATTCAATAAAAGCTTCTGCATCAACGACCAACCTAACAGAAATAATTTCGCCCTGCTTCGGGTCTTCTTCGCCAAAGACAATAGATTCAAGCACAAATGGGCTGCGGACAAGAATATCTTCAATTTCTTCCGGGAAAACATTTTTACCGCTTTTGGAAATAATTACATTTTTCTTTCTGCCGTTTATATGAAGAAATCCATCATTATCAATAAATCCTATGTCGCCGGTTTTAAACCATCCGTCGCTAAATGCATCGGCAGTCGCTTTTTCATTTTTATAATAACCCAGCATAACATTCGGACCTTTAGCCCAAATTTCACCGCTTCCGTTTTCGTCGGGCTGATTAATTTTGATTTGAACGCGCGGCAAAGGGATACCCGCGGCATCATCTTTATAATTATCGGTACGGTTTAATGCAAGTATCGGTGATGTTTCGGTTAGGCCATATCCCTGAATAAACAAAAAACCGAATTCTCGTAATCCTTTTGCAACAAGAGGATCCGGCGCTGCGCCGCCGGCAATAAATATTCTAACCGCACCGCCGAATTTTTCATGCAATTCATGAAATATTTTTTTCTTTATTTCTTTTACTCCAATTAAAGAGATTAGATTTGTAAGTTTAACAAGCGGTGGAACAATCTTAGACTTAACTTTATCTTCTTTAATTCCTTTCATAATTCTCTTGAACATTTTGTCGAAAAGCAACGGAACCCCGAGCAGAATTGTTGCTTTTACTTTTTGGATATCGTCAACAACTGTTTTTAAGGAACGTGCGTAATGCGCCGAAGCACCGCAGTACAAAGGACACAACATGCCGCATGTGCATTCGTATGTATGATGCATAGGAAGTACAGATAAGAATCTATCTTTCTCCGTAATTAAAACCATGCTAACCATATCAACAAGATTTGACGCGAGATTTTTTTGCGACAGCATAACACCCTTAGCTCTTCCAAGCGAGCCGGATGTAAAAATTATTTCTGCCATATCATCGGGATTAATTGTAGGAAGATTATCAACTGAAAAATCTTTTGCGCCTCGCAACATTTCTGGCATGTTTAGAAAAAACTTTTCCTCGCCCGTTTCATCCATACAGATATAATGCTTTACTTTTTTAAGTGATGATTTGCCTTCAGCCATAATGCTTGAAAAACTTCCTGAAAAAATTACCGCCTCGGCATCGGACTCATAAATTATATTCATTACTTCGTTGGTGGTAAGATTTTTATCGATGGGTACAATAACATAATTAAAACACAAGCAAGTTAAATATGAAAGCGCCCATTGAACACGGTTTTCACCAATAACAGCGATGTGAGAACGTTCTTTAATACCCAATGCTCTTAAAGCCGAACCAAATTTTAAAATAGTTTCCAGTAATTCACGATATGTTAGTTTTGAAATTGGAGTTGGATTTAGATCTTCCAGGGCCAATTTTGTGCCGTATTTTTTTGTGGTCTGAAGCACCATATCCTGGATAGAATGGATTTGCGGAACTTTGTAAAGTTGTAATTCTTTTTTCATGGTTATTCTATTTTTTGTTAAGTGAAATTCACAAACTAAAAAAGAATTTGTAATCTTTTACTTGCTGCAATTATTTCTTTAATGAAATTTCTTCAATAATAGCTTTCAATAAGATATAAAAATTTTTAACTGCCGTTATATTAACACGTTCTTCCGGCGAATGTGCACCTTCGATTGTCGGGCCGAATGATATCATTTCCAAACCGGGATATTTATCACCAAGGATTCCACATTCCAACCCGGCATGAACAGCTTTCATTTCAGGTTCATGACTGAATGTTTTAGTAAAAACTTGTTTGGCAATTTTTAACAGCTTTGAATCAAGATTCGGCTGCCAGCCGGGATATCCGTCGCTGTTTTTTACATGTGCGCCGGCAAGTTCAAAAACTGCTTTGACTGACGCGGCAATATTTCTTTTTGCACTTTCAATAGAACTCCTCTGACTTGTCCCGATTATTATTTCATTATCATCCATATTAACGGTTGCTAAATTTGTGGAAGTCTCAACAAGTCCATTTATATCAGCGCTCATTGCTATTGTCCCATGCGGTAAAGCTAACAAAGCATCAATAATTTTTTTAGAAAAGTTTTTATCAAACACTTTTTGATAAATGCCGGATTCTTTTCGTTCCAAATTAATTTTTATTCCATCATCAACACCTTTGTATTCTATCACTGCTGCAAGCGAAAAACCGTTTATTAATTCCCTCACTTTCGCTTCGTCTTCGGGTTTAACAAATATCAACGCCTCAGCTTCTCTTGGAATAGCATTCCGTTTGGATCCGCCTGAAATACTTCCAAGTTGAAAATCAATTTGCATCAAATCGTTTAATAAATAACATAGAAACTTAATTGCATTACCTCGTTTCTCAACTATATTAATTCCAGAATGCCCGCCTTTCAATCCACCGACTGAAAGTAACAATGGTATAAATCCTTCATTAAGATTTATCCATTCAATTTTAAAAATGCCGGCAGTATCCAAGCCACCCGAACACCCGACATAAAACGCACCGTCTTCCTCTGTGTCAAGATTTAATAAATACTTTCCTTTGATATAACCTTTTTGAAGATTATTTGCCCCCGTTAACCCGGTCTCTTCGTCGACAGTAAAAAGCAATTCAATCGGTCCGTGATTTAAAGTATAATCGGAAGCAACGGCAAGAGCGGCAGCTGCGCCGATTCCGTTATCGGCACCGAGCGTTGTTCCGTCTGCTTTTATCCAATCGCCTTCGCGAAGCAGTGAAATTGGGTCGTTGTTGAAATCGTGTACTTTATCTTTATTCTTTTCACAAACCATATCAACATGACTTTGCAATACCAACGTAGGAGCGTTTTCGCATCCTTTTGTCGGCTCAAGATTAATAACAATATTTCCGACTTTATCTTCTTTCATTTTAAGATTTCTAACGGCAGCAAAATTTCTAAGATATGCGCGAATTTGTTCTTCACCTTTCGAAGGGCGAGGTATTTGACAAATCTCATGGAATCGTGTCCACAAGGTTTCTGGTTCTAATCCTTCAATTACGTTTAAAGACATCAATGCTCCAAATTAGTTTTAACTGTGGCGGATATTTAAAATATCGCCGTCTTTAACAATATATTCTTTTCCTTCCAAACGCCAAGCACCGGCTTCTTTGCATTTGTTAAACGAACCGTACATAATAAAATCTTCGTAGGACACAACTTCTGCGCGAATAAATTTATTAAAGAAATCGGTATGAATAACACCGGCAGCTTGTTGGGCTGTGAAATTCTTTTTGATCGTCCACGCACGGCATTCATCTTCGCCAACCGTAAAGAATGAATGAAGCCCAAGCATCTCATACGATGTACGTAAGATTTTACTCAAAGCAGATTCTGCTATTCCGTAATCCTGCATAAAAACAGATTGATCTTCTTCGCTCATTTGCGACAATTCCAATTCAATTTTGGCGAAGAAAGGAATAATAGTTGCGTTTGCTTTAACAAGTTTAGATTGAATCTCAGCAATATTTTTTTCCACATTGGGAATTGATTTTTCATCATAATTTATTGCTATCGCTAAAGATTTTAATGTAAGAAGTTGATAACCTGATAAAAGCTTGATTTCATTTTCATCCAAAACAAGAGTTCGTAACGGAAGTTCTTTTTCGCAATGGGCGTAACATTTTTCAAGAACCGGCAATTCTCTTTTAAGTCGCTCGTCTTTCGATTTTTGTATGTCCTTGCGGATTTTTTCAAGCCGCGATTCAAGAAACGCTAAATCCGAAAGTAAAAATTCTGTCTCTAAAAATTCTATGTCGTGAATCGGGTTGATTGAATTCATAGGGTGCGCAACTGATTCTTCTTCGAAAGCTCTGATAATATAAAACAATGCATCGTTATTGCGAACGCTATTTAGAAATGCCGATGTTATTTTTACTTTATTATCTTCCGACATTTTTAATCCCGGGAAATCATAAACTTCAATTGTCGCGTTAACTTGTTTTTTGGGATTAAACATTTTTGACAACGTATCCAAACGCGTGTCGGGTACTTTTACAACTTCGATTGCTGCTTCTTCTTTTTGTGTTTGCCCTGCGTTTGAACTTGTTTTGGATAATGTATGAAAGAGTGTGGTTTTACCTGAAAATTGAAGTCCTACTAAACCAATTTGCATTTACTTTCCCGGATATTGTTATGTAATAATTTGGATTGGAAATATATATATTTTTTAACGATTCCGTTCTAAAAGAATACCTATTACAATAACTCAATACATTTTAACTATGCAATAATTTGAGTGTGAAGTGCAATTTCTTCCAGAATTGAAGTGATTTTAAGACATAGACTCAATTCTCCGTTAAAAACAATTGCTTTACCTTTAACATGCGCTTCAAAAGCAAAAGCTCTTGCTTCTTCATAACTGCATTCAACAGCTTTAATCAATTGACTAATCACTTCATCGAAAGTGTGGATATCATCGTTGAATAATAAAACCTTATAAGGAATTGAAACCCCTACGTCGGTTTCCTCTTCTGGTTGTATTATTCCTTCATGTTCTTCTTGCATTGAATAAGGACTTTTGATGTTGTGTGTCAATTTATAAAATTAACCCATAAAAAAAAATTTTGTTTATATTGCAACCCGAAAAAATAATTTCGTATTAAATATTTTGAGCAAGGAGGACTAATGAAAATTGCCGTCTGTGTAAGTCATGTTCCCGATACTGCGACAAAAATTACCGTAGCGAACGATGGTAAAACAGTAGATAAAAACGGCGTAACATTTGTTGTAAATCCATACGATGAAATTGCAATTGAAGAGGCACTAAAAACAAAAGAGAAATTGGGCGGCGGCGAAACAGTTGCAATCAGTTTAGGCGGAGATGCCAATAAAGAATCTTTACGTAAAGCTTTAGCAATGGGGATTGATAATGCGGTTTTATTAAAAGACGAATCCGAACGCGATTCAATTTCGGTTGCAAAAGCCCTTGCCGAAGAAATTAAAGCTCAGGGTGCTGAATTGGTATTTTTCGGAAGACAATCTGTTGATTATGATAATTCGATTGTTGGACAACTAACTGCTGAATTACTCGGTTATAATTCGATTTCGGTTGCGGTTACATTCGAAATTGACGGTACAAAAATAAAATCGGAAAGAGAGATTGAGGGCGGAAAAGAAGTTGTTGAAACTTCCCTGCCTGCCGTAATAACTGCTCAGAAAGGATTGAATGAACCGCGTTATGCTTCATTAAAAGGAATTATGGCTGCTAAGAAAAAAGAAATTGTTGAAAAGCAGCCGGCTTCAATACAAAATTCAGTTGAAGTTTTATCGATGAAAAAACCGGCTTCAAAACAAGCAGGCAAAATTATTGGTACAGACGCAAGTGCAGTACCGGAATTAGTCCGCTTGTTAAGAGAAGAAGCAAAAGTTATATAAGGGGAAACTATGGCAAATAAAATTTTAGTTTTTATTGAACAAAGAAATGGAAGAATAAAAAAATCATCCATAGAGGCAGTTAAAGTTGCATCGGATTTAGCTTCAAAAATTTCATATTCCGTGCAAGCCGTTGCTATCGGAAATGAAATTGAAGGACTTGCCGAACTCGGCGGGTATGGTGCATCAAATGTAATGCACTATAAAAATCCATCCTTAGAAAATTATTCAACAAGTGCATATACGGAAATTGCTGCCAATTATGCCAAAGAAATTGATGCAGAAATTTTTCTATTTGCAAATACATCACTCGGTAAAGATTTAGCTCCTCACGTTGCCGTTAAAATAGATGCCGGAATTACAACAGATGTTATCGCTCTTGAATACCATAATGATATTGTTGCCACACGACCGGTTTATGCTGGCAAAGCTTTGATTGATGTTAAAATCACAAGTTCAAAAAAAATATTCACATTACGCCCGAATGTTTTTAATCCTGGAACATCAAACGGAAACTCTGCGGAAATAAATGTAGTAAATGTTGAAAATCCGAATCTCGCTGCTAAGGTTATTGAATTAAAGAAATCCGATGGTAAATTAGATGTTGCCGAAGCGGATATTATTGTTGCCGGCGGACGTGGAATGAAAGGTCCCGAACATTTCAAATTAATAGAAGATTTGGCAGATGTTCTTGGCGCGGCAACAGGTGCTTCACGCGCGGTTGTTGATGCTGGCTGGCGCTCTCACGGTGAACAAGTAGGTCAAACGGGCAAAACAGTTTCACCAAATCTTTATATTGCATTGGGCATTTCGGGAGCTATTCAACATTTGGCGGGGATGAGATCTTCAAAGTATATTGTAGCCGTAAATAAAGATAAAGACGCACCAATTTTTCAGATTGCGGATTACGGAATTGTTGGCGATGTTTTCGATATTGTTCCCCCGCTTATTGAAGAAATAAAAAAAGTAAAATCATAAAAGAGTTTAATTGAGCAAAGTTCAAGTAGAAATATTAGGATTGTCAGCTAGCCCCTCGGCAGGAGGGGCTTATGCTCTTCTTCTTAAAGAAACATACGGTTTGCGCAGACTACCGATTATAATCGGATCCTTCGAAGCGCAATCTATCGCTCTTGAAATGGAAGGCATAAAACCTCCCCGACCATTAACTCATGATCTTTTAAAAAGTGTAATAGATCATATGGGGGCAAGTGTTGCCGAGATTATAATTGATGAATTGCGAGACAATACTTTCTTTGCAAAAATAAAATTGGATGTATCAACATTAATTCATGAAATAGACGCGCGGCCCAGCGATGCAATTGCGCTTGCGGTTAGAACCGGTAGTACATTATATGTTTCCGACGAAGTAATGAGAATTGCCTCTTTTATTCCATCCAGCGAAGACATTGAGGAAGAAGCAAACAGAATGCAGGACGAAGAAGAAAAAGAAGAAATAAAACAAACAAGTAAAAATCCGAATGAATTAAAACTTGCTCAATTACGCGACTGGCTAAGAGAGGCGATTGAAAAAGAAGATTATGAACGTGCGGCTAAATTAAGAGATGAAATTAATAAACTTTCAAATTCTAGCTCACATAATTAATTAAAAACTCTCTTGCCTATTTCACATTCCAGGCATCTATTTCTTGAACAATAACTTCTAAATAATTCAATCATCCCCTGTGTAATAATAGCTTGATTATTACAGTCTAATAAATTTATAGCTTCCGAAACTTCAGAAATAATCTGGTTATCAGTCCTTTGTTGAAACGCTGCATAAACACTTTGCACTTTTCTAACAAGTTTTTGATTCTTAAATACTTCGAAATACAGCGCAAAGAAAGGCAATAGTACATTAATTATTATTTCGTCAGCTCGTGAAACTCCAACAAAGAATTTAATTTCATTATTTGCTTTTTGATCGAGTATGTAATGGTTTTTCCAGAATCCTTCTATATTAATTACAAAGAGTGAACGTAGAAAAGAAATCAGCATTTTGGGGTTTTCAATTTCTTTTATTTTTTTTGACAAGATATTAATCAAACCACCGTTTATCAATGAGTTCAAAAACCTTGCACCGCCTGCTATTCGAATGGTTGGAAAATTTTGAGGACGAATTCTATAAAAATGCCAGATTGTTTCATCGAAATATTTATTATCGTACAAAGGTTTGATTGAATTCCAGAATAATTCAGTTCTTTCAATATATTGTTTTGTATCTTCATCTGTAACACTTTGAATAGTCTGCATCAACCCGCTGATATTTAATAGTGCAGTTTCAAATTTTTCAACAATGTTTCCATCGTTTTCTATCTTCTTTAAAAATTCAATATTTACAGCCCTTGCAAGTTCAGACATCTGCAATTTGTTTTGAGTATAACCAAGCGCTTCGAATACAAGTTCATATAAAAGTTGCATCCAAATTTCCCGGGATTGAAAATCCGAATGCTTAAATTTCTTGTCATGGAAATCATCAGATAAATCATACGATATCACCGGCTCTTTGATTCCCAACTCATTGAAATATTTTATTTCTTTTAACCTATGAAACATTCTTTTAACTTTTTTATTGAATCGTTCCGCTCCCAAATTACTTAAGGTTTTGTATTTGAAAGAATCGTCAATATTTATACACAAACCCGAACATTTTAATTTACTTGCCGGATTTGGTTTTGATGGCTTCTCAGATGATTGACTTTTATCAACTTCGGAAAGATCAACATACTTGCCAATACAAATAGACGGGATTCTTCTACCATTGCGCGAATAAACGTAACCATTGCTGGCATTATTCATTAAAAAAATATGAAGTATAACACTGTTGTATTTATTATCTATATTGTGACCGTGATTTTTCCAATCGTAGTAATGCCGATCTATTTCGATATCACCGACAAAGGTTAGGTTGCCGATTCTTAATCTTACATTTTTAAAATCCGGTCCCGCTTCGTCAGTATTGTGCAAACCCTTATCGAGAATAGCAATTGGATCTCCATCGGCAGTTTTGAGCGAACCGTTAAAAGTATGGTTTTTCCATACATCATATAAAAAACTTTCGGAGAACTTTGTTTTAGAATTCATATAAGTATAGTTCAGCGCAAATTAATTGGGCTACGAAAATAATCGTGATTATTTTTTTTGACAGGGATAACTAATTCGATTATCTAACCGAAATAACGGTTTCGTTATATTCCTTCAGCAAATGTTTTAAACTCGCCGGGAAATTTTCGGAAACGTCACAGTATAGCAATGCCCTGCTGACGTTTATTAAGTAGTTTGATTTTTCGTGATTTTGAAAAACTTTTACAACTTCCTGAAGATTACCGCCTTGCGCACCAACGCCGGGTAATAATACGGGTAGTTGATCAAAATTTTTCACATTTTCCTGAAGTTCTGAAAGGTTTGTGGCACCAAATACGATTCCGCAATTTTGATTGCTGTTCCAAATCTTAACTTTTTCAATGACTTCCTGGAATAAAAAACGACCATCGGCTAATTTCACTTTTTCAAAATCGGATGAACCTTGGTTGGAAGTTAATGCTAAAATAAAATTAAGTTTGTCTGTATAGTCGAGAAAAGGACTGAGTGAATCATAACCCATGTATGGATGAAGAGTGACGGAATCAAAATTAAAATGATTGAATATTGATTCGGCATACATTTGAGAGGTGTTGCCGATATCGCCGCGCTTTGCATCGGCAATTGATAATACATCTTTCGGAAGAAGTTCAAAAGTTTTTTGAAGAGCTTCAATTCCCTTCGCTCCGTCTCTTTCATAAAAAGCAAAATTTATTTTATATGCCGCTGCATCCTCGGCAGTATTTTCAATAACAATTTTATTGAATTCAAAAACTGGATCAGGATTATTCAGAAAATATTTTGGGATCTTGTTGATATCGGTATCAAGCCCGACACAAATATGAAGACCTTTTACGCATTTGTAATTCAATTTTTCTAAAGCAGTCATTTTTATTTTCTCAAGTGTGAAGTTTTCTATTCTTGTAAAAATTCATCACGATGCCGATTAAAATCATATTAACAAGCAACGAACTTCCGCCGTAACTTAAAAACGGCAGCGGCAAACCAATTACCGGCGTGATGCCTATATTCATTCCGACATTAATTGCAAAGTGAGCGAAAAGCATTGTCATTATTCCAACAATTACTAAAACGCTAAATCTATCTTTTGCCATCGATGAAAGATGCAACATTCTATAAAAAATTGTCATGAAAAGAATTATTACGAGAACACTGCCGATAAAACCAAATTCCTCGCCGACAACACAATAGATAAAATCCGTCCATTGTTCGGGAATAAATCGTAATTGCGTTTGATTGCCCTGCAAAAATCCTTTGCCGAAAATACCACCGGAACCAATCGCAAGTTTGGCTTGAAGCGCATTGTAACCCGAACCAAGAGGATCCGAAAGCGGATCGAGAAATGTGTCTATTCTTTTTTGCTGATGCGGTTTTAAAATTCTATATGCATAATCAAAAAAGAAACTCGCCCCGAGATTAATGATAAAAACAGTTGCGCTGTTAAATAAATCTTTCTTGAAATAGAATAACGCCGCAACCACTAAAACCATTGCAATTATTAAATATTGCACTCCGAATAAAGATGCAAATGTTACAATTCCAGGCGAAAGTACAACAAACAAACCGAACAAACTTATTCCGCTCCAATAAATTAGGGCAATTGTAATTATGGAAAATACTATTGCGGTTCCGGTATCGGGTTCCAATAAAATCAATATGATAGGTAAAAAACCTATTGCGAGTGCAACACCAATATCTTTAATGTTATTGATATCGCGGTTTTTATAAGTTAGCCAATAAGAAAGTGCAAGTATAGTCCCAAGTTTTGCTAATTCGGATGGTTGAAAACCAAATGATCCGATTCCAAACCAGCTTTTGGAACCATAGACAGTTTTACCAAAAAATAAAACGGCCACAAGAAAAAATATAGTTACTAAATAAGTCGGGATAGCAAACATTTTGAATACCTGCTGCGGCAGCGAATACACAATCCAAAAAATAATTAAGGAAAGAACGACAAAAAACACTTGCTTTTGGAAATTGCCGCTTGCAGTCGGATGGTTAGCTGTTGAACTGAAAATTGCTAAAAGACCAATAACAATTAATGCGATGCAGGGAATAAATATCGCAAGGTCTAATCTATCCTGAAGTTTGTAATTAATTTTCAACTTCGGAATCCTCTCTTGATTTTGCCGAAGCAATTACTGATTTAATTCCCGGCGAATCTTCTTTATTATCTTTCAGCAGGTACGCCTTAATTATATCGCGGGCAATAGGAGCTGCCGCAACGCTGCCATAGCCAGCATTCTCAACTACAACGGCAATAGCAATTTTAGGATTGTTATAAGGAGCAAACCCGACAAATATAGCGTGATCATCGCCGTGCGGATTTTGAGCCGTCCCGGTTTTGCCTGCCATTTCAAATTCCGGTGTGCGAATATTTGCCGCTGTGCCCGCACCTTGTACAACTCTGAACATTCCCCTTCTAACAATTTCAAATGAATGTCTGCTAATTCCGATATCAAAATATTTAGGTTTCACTGCTGTAAATTTGCCCGTCTTGGTTTCAATATAACCTTTAAGAAAATGTGGAGTTGCAGTTTTTCCAAAGTTTGCGAAAAGCGCTGCATACTGTGCAAGTTGAATAGGAGTAACACTTAACTCGCCCTGCCCAATTCCAAGACTTATTAAAATTCCTTTCGGCCACCTGTCTTTTCCAAACGCTCTATCATAATATTTCCGGGTCGGTAAAATGCCGGCAGATTCTTCACCGATATCAACACCAGTTTTTTTTCCGAATCCAAATTTAGCCGAATACTCCGCCCATTTATCGAGCCCGATTTTTAGAACAAGATTATAATAATATGTGTTGCAAGATTTTTCGATTGAGGTTTCCAGATCAATGGAGCCGTGAACATGCAAACATTTAAAAAACCTGTCTCCGTACTGAAATCCGCCGGGGCAGTTAAAACGATAACTAGAATCAATTATTCCTTCTTCGAGAGCAGCGAGTGCTTCAAGCATTTTATATGTTGAGCCCGGCGAATAAATAGACATTGTTGCACGATTAAACATTGGCTTATCGGGATCAGAATTTAGTTGTCGCCAAATATTATTAGAAGTTACGGAAGCAAAATCCGCGAGTTGATATTCCGGTGCCGAAACAAATGCAAGGATTTCTCCTGTTTCGGGTTCAATTGCAACCACAGCACCGCGTTTATCTTTAAATGCAAGTTCGGCTGCCATTTGAGCATCTTTATCAATTGATGTAACTATATCAAAACCCTTAATTGCAGTTTTATCTTCAAGTCCGTTTTTGTAACGGCCAATTGTTTTTTGGTGAGAATCAACAAGTACATATTTAATTCCTTTCTCACCTTTTAATAATCCTTCATAAGTCTTTTCAATACCGCTGGAACCAATTTCATCTCCCATCGAGTATTCTGTTTTTCGTTTGTTTAATTGTGCTGAAGATATTTCCTTTGTGTAACCGAACATATGTGAACCGTTAACGCCGAACGAATAATCGCGCTGTGTTTCTATCACATAATCCACACCTTTTAATTTGGCAGCATTTTCTTCATACCACGCAATAACTCTAAAATCAACGTCTTTAGAAATTCTTCTTGGAATGAATTTAGAATAATGCGC
>CAZRMG010000015.1:0-17349 GCA_964601095.1 uncultured Melioribacteraceae bacterium
TATGTGCGCGGCGGAAACGCGGATCAAAATTTACTTCTGTTGGATGAGGCATATATTTACAATGCGTTTCATACATTGGGTTTTTTTTCAATCTTTAATTCCGACGCCATCAAAAGCATAAATATTATTAAAGGCGCTCCATCTGCAAAATTCGGCGGAAGATTATCTTCGGTTGTTGATATGCAGATGAACGAAGGCAACATGAAGGAATTTGATGGTACTGCAGGGCTCGGTTTAATCTTTTCGCGGTTGAATTTGCAGGGACCCATTATTAAAGATAAAGTTTCATATTTAATTTCAGGAAGAAGAACTTATTTCGATTTAATTACAGGTGCGGCAACTGGCACCAACGTTAGGTTTTATTTATACGATCTAAATGCAAAAGTAAATTACAAAATTGACGATAACGACAGAATATATATTTCAGGATACTTCGGAAGGGACGGTTTCGGCTTCGGCGATGAGTTCGATATGGATTGGGGAAACTCCACGGCAACTATAAGATGGAATCATTTATTCGGAAACAAAATATTTCTAAACTCTTCTTTCATATTCAGCAATTTTAAATATGAAACTACAATAGACGATAATAACGGCGATAACGATTATTTTAATTATTTGTCGGAAGTGAAAAACATTAACCTAAAGGAAGATTTCGAATATTTTATTGATGCAGACAATACAATAAGTTTCGGGGCAAATTATATTCATCACAATTTCCTGCCGGCAAGCATGAATTTGCGCGGTGACGTTAACTATAAATTTTCTATCGGCAAAAGATCGGCTGATGAATTTGCCGCTTATATTTCACACGAATATGATTTTGGACGCAACATAAAATTAGAGTACGGACTGCGCGGGGGAGTGTTCTCGGTTAATGGAGAGAATGATTCGTTCGACTTCGATGAAATAGAAGAATTAAATGTTGAGTTCCATAAATCTGAAAGCAAAACATATTCGTATTTGGAACCAAGATTTTCTGCAACTTATATTCTTGATGAATCATCTTCGATAAAATTCGGGTTCGCGAGAAATTTTCAAAATCTTCACCAAATAGGAAACTCAAACTCCGGCACGCCGCTCGACGTTTGGCAGCCAAGCAGTTCCAATATTAAACCACAACGTTCAGATCAATTTTCAATCGGATATTTCAAAAACTTTTATAAACCCGATTATGAATTTTCTGTAGAAACATACTATAAAGATCTTCAGAATCAAATCGATTGCAAAGACGGCTCTAATATTATCCTAAAAAATTTTTTCGAATCGGAACTTGTCTTCGGTAAAGGATGGGCTTACGGACTTGAATTATTGCTGAGAAAAAATTCAGGTAATTTAACCGGATGGATTTCGTACTGCATCTCGAATTCCAAAAGAAAATTCGATGAAATAAACGGCGGCAAACCTTTCAACGCAAAGAATAATAAAACACATGAATTTAATTTTGTTACTCAGTACAAATTATCACCCAAATGGGTAATATCTGCAAATTGGGTCTTTACTTCGGGTTTCAACATAACAATTCCTTACGGCAGGTATAATATTGATGATAAAGAAATAATTGCTTATTCGGAAAGAAACGGGTATAGATTACCTGCTTATCACAGACTTGACATAGGAATTTCTTACAAAAACGACGTTGGAGGAATATGGAATTTTTCATTCTATAATGCCTACAACCGGAAAAACATTTACACGGTTTTATTTAGAAATAAATCAGGCTCGTACCCGATTGAAGCCGTAAAACTTTCTTTGTTCGGTATAATTCCATCGGTAACCTACACATTAAATTTTTGAGTAATATGAAATTCACAGTGAAAATATTTTCAGTTTCGTTAAAGGCATTGTTTATTCTTTCATTGTTTTCATTTCTATCGTGCGAAGAAGTAATAAATATTGATGTTGAAAATCCCGAACAAAAAATTGTTATAGATGCGGCAATCACAGATACGCCGAACGAAAGCAGGGTTTTGTTAAGCAAAACAGAAAATGTTTTTATGCCCGGCGGCAGTACGAATGTTTTAAAAGCCGAGGTTTTTTTAAGCGACGACATCGGTAATTCCGAACAACTCGTCGAATCACAACAAGGCAAGTTTATTTCTTCATCAATTCAAAAAGTTTGGGGAAGAACTTATACACTGAAAGTTAGACATGACGGAATAGAATATTCCGGGACTTCAAAATTAAACGAGCCGATGAAAATTGATTCCATCAAATTCGAAAAAACATCCTCTTATTTAATTTGGGGCATTCCGTATTTTTATTATATGATGAAAATATATATCACAAACAAACAAGGGGTTTACGAATATTGTATTATCAAAATAAAGGATTCACAAAACAAAAAAGTTAGGTCAACAATTTTGTATCAGGATAAATATTCAGACGGCAAACAAACAATAATCGAGAACAACAAAACCAAATTTCAGATTGGTGAAAAGGTAGAAGTTGAAATCACAACATTAGATAAATCAGCTTACGAATATTTTTACCAGCTGAATGAATTATCAGATGAAGCCGGACTTGATTTGCCCGAGATAATCAATTCTAAAACATACAATCCGAAATCAAATTTAAGCAACGGGGCGCTGGGGTGTTTTTATGCTTATTCTTTAGAAAAATACAAAGTAACTGTAAAATAGATTATCAGCGCCTTAATGAATTTCTCTTCTCAATTTCCTGCAGCAGTTTTGGGGGTATGGGGCGGCATGCGCAATTTTTTACATGTTCCAAATGCCATTCTATTCTTTGATCGAGCGTTGCTTTTTCCGGCATTTTATTTTTTATATGCCATTCGGCGTTTAATTTTGGAATTTTCATTCTAATTTTTAGGATGTTTAACAATATCGAGAAGAACCTTCGTTAGTTTCAAATCGGTTTCTTCTTCAATTAATGATTCAATCATTTCCATAATCTTTTTGTCTTTCGTGAAAGTTCTAATCTGAACAAGACTGAATATAATATCCCGCTTAATCAAATTTGCGTGAGTTTTTAAATGCACATTTTCAGAATACGATCTTTCAAGCTCATCAATTATTCTCTTCCGGGTATTTTTGTTTGCTGCAGCAATTTTCCAAATATTTTGAATGCACAATCTTGCTGTTATGAACTTTTCATCTTCAAAGTGCTCTAAGTATGCATCCATTATTTTTTCAAATCTATTTTCTGTATCGCTTTTTGCGAGATTAGCCAAAAGAGTCAATCCGATGCTTCTTTGAAATGAATTACTAGAACTTGTTTTTTCAACAAGAAGAAACCATTTGTCGTAAATCCATTTTACTTTTTTGTCGGTAACCTCGTGAAGTTTTTTGAAAGAGGGAAAACGGATTTTATCATTATTATCCGACAGATTAATAAACAACTGATCGATTTCTTTGATTGTCATATTTATCTCAAAACATATTCTTCAGGAGCCACTTGTGGATAGAAAGCATATCCTTAAATTTTTTTGTAAAGAATTTCACCTGGTCGGAATTAAATATTTCTTCGTAGTTTGAGCTTTCATAAAAAGCATAAAGCCCATTATATTTTAATAAGTCTGCATACTTATATTCTTTATCAAAACCTCTCGGAACTTGTTTAAGATGCGGCTCGTTAATTTTGTATCCTTTCTTCTTTAATTGTTTGATAATGTTTGTGAGTTCTCCTGCATTATCGGGATTGTAAACCGTCTCGCGGAATTTTTTAATTTGTTCCGGTGTGAACATGTACATACCAAATCCCACAAAAAACAATTTCGGTTCGATGCCGATGTAAAATCCCGAACATTCCATCTTTTTTGCCGGACCTTCCCACAAAAAAATTCCGAGATTAGTTTTATAAGGGGCTTTGTTTTTACTGAAACGAACATCACGATGGAGTCTGAAAATAGATTTATCCACAGACGGGATTGCCTGAATATCCGGTAAAATCTCGCGTAGAGTATCGCCCATTACCATTACTAGAACCCTTGCTGGTTCCATTACATTTTGCTCAAGTTCATCGCGGTGAGAATCGAACCATTCCCTATTATTGTTCTTTTCCAACCGCGCAAAATATCTTACAGTTTCTTTAGTAATGAAGGACATAAAACCTCATAAGAATATTTTATAATTCGCTTTACTTTATTAAATAAGTAGAAATTATTTCCTATCATTAAATATCCCCGCGCCAATTTCATAACCCAATGTGTTGGGAATAATGTGTAAATAATCTTTTGGAAGGGGCTTGTCAACTTCGTCAAGGAAAGGTCTATCATCAACACCGGTCAAGTTCATTGAAACCTTACCTTCTTTTATAACATTATTTTCATTTATTTCGAATGGTACCGGGTTCAGCCGAACTTTATCTGGAACGCCAGAATAAAATTTATTATTTACTATAACACAATTGTTCATAGAATATTGTGCTGTATTGGTACTACCTTTAACCCAAACATATCTGCAATTTGAAATAATATTATTCTCAAACTTAAAGTCCTTATCCGGGGCGCTGGTCCACACCGCCTGAGAAGAGTTGTAAACTATTGAGTTAGTAAAACCGTTTCCATTTTTAATACCGCTCTCGGGAGCTTTTCCGAATACGATTGTGTTTCTAACATTATAAAATACACAGTGGTTAATCATAACTTCATTGCCGTCTGCATAAATTCCAACATGAAGCTGTGAGCTGTTCGGATCGCCGACAAATACACATTGTTCCACCAACAAATCGGTTAATTTATTATCAAATCTTCCAATGGGACAATATCTTGTATGAGGATAGTAATAACCGTGAAATTTTAATCCTCTAATTATGACATGGCTTTCATCTATTCTAAAACTATTAACAAAATGAGCATTCTCCGGAATTTCTCCCTTCTTTGCTTTGCAAGTAATTACCGGCATTTTTTCGGGCGTCCACGAAATATCGTCCGGCAAAACACTCGCTTCAACAATTATTTTTTTGTCATACATATCTTTTTCTGTTGCAACAGATATGCGCCTGTCAAGAACATAAATTCCCGGATTGATTTTCATCGTATAAATATCATTGTCCTTACTTCCAACAATTTCAGAGGCTTTTTCAATTGAAAGAACCGGGGCTTCTTTTGTGCCGGGATTTTTATCATCACCGATATTACCATCAACATAAACAGCTTGAGCATTGATTATTAATTGATAACAAGAAATCAAAAGAAATATGAGTGATATAATTTTCATAAAAACTCCCCCCTTGAATTTTACTCAAAGTACATTTTATCTAGTTGTTGTCTCGAAGATATTCATAATTGTATGGTTTATTATTTCAATTATACACGGAATAAAACTAATAGTGCAATATTTCATGATATTTATTTTAATGTAATTTCATATATCCTTTTAGAAATGATTTCTTTACAGCGGGTGATAATGTTTTTAAATATTGATCTTGTGTAATAAAGTTTACTTCGCTCGAAAGTTCAGGATACTTTTCAGCCATTTTTTGTACGAACTTAAATGCCGTAAACCTTACAGAGGGTTGTTTATTTATGCTCTCCCAAATCGTCATACACTTATCGAACAATATTCCTTCATGCTCTTTTCTTAATTTCATGTTTAAAAGAATTTTTAACAATTCTCTTTGATGACCGTCGTCCGCGTTTAAAAAAGTATCTAATATTCTCTTCACGTGTTTCTGAATCCGCTTGTCGTTATTTTCCATGCAGCTCCCCAATAACGAAGCCGCCCGCCAAGAATACGGTTGTTTGAAAGAAACGGCAAAATTAATTGCGGACTCAAAATCTTCGGGATGATTCTTTAAATAAGAAATCATCCCCACTTTATTAGTGCTTATCAAAATATTTTCCAATTTCGAAGAATTCATTTCAACACTTTTTGCATTGATTAACATTTTAGAAAAGCAAGAATACAACGCAGCGGTTATCATAAAAACAAATCCCGATTTTGTCGGGATTTTTTGTAATTATTTTTCAGCCCAAGCAGGCATTGCGTTCATATAGCTTTCAGCACGTTTCCCAAAATCAACGCCTTCTTTTTTATCGGCGAAAGATTTTAGCCATTCGGCAATTCCAGCTTGAATAATTTCTTTCTGTTTTAACTCTCCCTTTTCATCAACGCAGTACCCGCAGCATCCTTTTGCTGTTTCTTTAGCAATGTTACCGTCTAAAATAATTCCGCACGATTGACAAAACTTCATTTCCATGGTGTATCTCCTTTGTTTAATTGATACACAAACATATTTCAGCTTTGTGACAACTGTATGTCAGCATTATAAATCGTACAAATTTTTTGTGCTTTTTCCCGGATTTTCTCGCGGATGTTTGGCGGACTAATAACTTCAACGAGTTCGCCGAAACTTAGTATTGTAGCAAAAACCCATTCGTCTTCCGGGAAGGAAACGGAAACAATCATTCCACCTTCCGATGTAAATTTAACAACACTTTCTTCAAAATATTCTTCAACCCGTATTCTTGCTTCGGGTTTGAACTTTAAAACAACCTCTATTGTAGTCGACGGGTTATCCTGCTGCATGAAGTATTCTTTGTATAAAACATTCTTCCGTTCGAATTTCTGATTCGTAATTTCGAGCGCATCCATTCTTGAAAGCCGGAACAACCGGAAATCGTTTCTGATTTTACAAAACGCGAAAAGATACCATGCGTAACCTTTAAATATCATTGTCATCGGTTCTACAGCTCTTTGAATAGTTTCGCCGCGCATGTTGCGGTATAAAAATTTTACAACATCAGAATCTGATATTGCTGTTTGAAGTTTCTTTAAATACTCTCTCGATTTTTCTTTGAATCCCCAAGGAGTTATGTCGATACTTACTTCTTCAAAATGTTTGTTGATATTCGGAATTTTATCCCGCGGGACAATGCTTAAAATTTTTTCCGCAATGTTGTCAAGATCGTTATCACCGAGTGATTTGCTTACTCCTTTCAACGCAGTAATAATCGAAGTCATATCGTCAATAGAGAGAACTTGGCGATCGAGCCGGTAATTTTCTATAATACCGAACCCGCCGCTGCTGCCCGCGTGCGAAACGATCGGTACACCCGCCATATTTATCGCTTCGATATCCCGGTAGATTGTTCGCACAGAAACATCAAAACGTTCCGATAATTTTTTAGCGCTGATTTTATCGCGGTTTAACAGCAGTACAATTATTCCAAGCATTCTATCTATACGCATCGTTACTGCCCTTGAAATTATTTTACAAAAAAAGTATGTGCAAATTTTACACATACTTACTAAACTTATCGGAATTTCCGACAAGTTGTTTTTTCAACACATATTTGAACGTTCCGGAATTTCCGGATAGTTGCTAATCAACACAAACCAACCAGTTGCCAAGTATTCTTTGGCAACTGCTAATAATTTGAACTATTGTAAAATATGCAGCTGTTCAACTGTCAAGTATTTCCTGACAGTTCAAAATTTAATCACCCATCAAAGTAACAACCATCTTTCTTGCGCCACCGTAATTGCGGTGTTCGCATAAATATATCCCCTGCCAAGTGCCGAGATTTAATCTCCCGTTTGTAATTGGAATTGTAACGGAGCTGCCGAGAATTGATGCTTTTATGTGCGAAGTCATATCGTCCGTGCCTTCGAGAGTGTGCTCGTAATATTTTGCATCGGATTCCGGCACCGCCCTGTTAAAATACGTTTCCATATCGGCACGCACCGAAGGATCAGCATTTTCATTTACCGTTAGCGACGCCGATGTGTGTTTTATGAAAACGTGTGCTGTACCGGCTGAAATATTTTTGATTTCGGGAATCAATGAAAAGATTTCACCCGTGATTAAATGAAATCCCCGCGGTTTCGGTTTTAATGTTATTTCTTTTTGAATTACCATTCTATTTTCGTGTAAAATTTTGCAATTATTATTTACTGATTCTTAAAAACGTTAATGGGATTAAAGCTGTAAAAGCTATCGCAGCACCTCCGTATAAAACAAATTTTATTCCTCCCAGCGCAAATAAAAATCCCATTATTGCGGGACCAAGTGTTTGTCCCAATCTTAAAACCATTCCATTCATTGACATAAACGCCGCGCGGTATTCTATTGGGGCTATACCGCTTAACAAGTTTTGTATCGAAGGAATGTTCAAGCCGTGTCCAATGCCGTAAACCATCACGGCTATAAAAAGAACAAACAAAGAATTCAACGAGGAAATTAATAACAACGACATACCGTAAAAAATGAACGACAAGATAATCAATTTCTTTGCGCCGACTTTTTCCGTAAACCTTCCAAGCTGTGAAGATACAATAGCAGTAACGAGAGACATTGCCGACATTACCGTTCCGATTAAAAACGGTTTAGCCGAAAAATTTGAATCGAGAAAAATCGGGATATAAGTTAGATATGAACCATACAGCAGCACAAATGTAATTATACTAGCCGAAAACAAAACAACAGCATTACGGGATTTTATACTTTTAAAAGCATTTGTTAAATATGCTTTTAACGACTGCGAATTTTTAGGTTCGGGATTATCGAGTTTATACAACACAACAAAAGCTATTGGAATTGCCAACGCAGGCAAATAGAAAACATAATGCCATTCGATACTTGCAAGAATTCCGCCGACAAAAGGATAGCTTGCAGTAGCAATACTCAATACACTTGCATTAAAACCCATTGCCGATGCTCTTTCGCGCCCATTAAATAAATCTCCTATCAAAGTAACATTAATAGATCCCAAAGATGCGGCGCCGATACCTTGTATAAAACGCAAGACCAAAAGCAATTCAAAACTCGAAGTAAAAGAACACAACAATCCTGCTGCGCCAAACAATAATAATGACGGTACAAGGATTTTTTTTCTTCCAACCCTATCCGCTAATACACCGAATACAGGAGTTAAAAAAACTCCCGGCAGTGTAAATAAAATTATCAGCAGTCCAATTTCCTGTCCCGCTAAATTAAACTGTTTTGAAATTTTCGGGAGCGCGGGAGTAATACTTGCAACACCAAGAACAGCCATCAGTGTTATTAAAAAAACTATTTGCAGGTTTTTGTTCTTGATTAAACTTCTATTCTGTAAAAGGTATGACATAAATAACCGGAGATTTTATATTCAAAAATAAGTATAAATAAACCGAAGGGTAAATTTGCAAAATGTATTAATTAAAATACTTTTACCCTTCGGGCGTTCTTATTTAACAGATAACTATTTTCCCTTGAAATAACGTTTTATTTCTTTGTTAATATTTTTCCATTTCCGTTTTTCTTCAAGCTTGGCAAAAATATCTTGTTTTGTTTCAAGGTATTTTATTTCCTTTCGCATCTTAATATAATTTTCGTACTGCTGTTTGGAAACAATTCCTTTTTCGACCGCTTCAACAACCGCACAATTAGTTTCGTGAGTGTGAGTACAATCTTTGAATTTACATTTTTGCGCAAGTTCTTCGAAACCCGAAAATGTTTTGCTCAATCCTTCTTCGGCGTCCCACAAACCAAACTCGCGCATGCCGGGCGTATCAATTAAAAGTCCGCCATCGGGAAGTACAATTAACTCACGCTTTGTTGTTGTGTGCTTTCCTTTCGAATTGGCATCACTAATGGAATTTATTTTTTGAATTTCTACGCCGATAATCGTATTAATCAAAGACGATTTACCCACGCCGGAAGAGCCCACAAAAACAATAGTCTTCCCGAATTCAAAATATTTTTTTAAGCTGTTAATCCCATCGCCCGTTAATGCGCTTACATTAATTACATCCAAGCCTGGTTGGACATTTTCTACCAATTGTTTTTTGTAATCTGCATCGTCACAAATATCTGCTTTATTTAACACTGCAACCGGCAATGCACCGCTCTGGTTTACCGCAGCAAGATATCTTTCCATTCTATTGGTATTAAAATTTTCATCAAGAGATTGAACAATAAAAACAACATCAATATTTGCTGCAATTATTTGCTCTTCGGTTTTTTTATCCGACGACTTGCGAGAAATTTTTGTTTTTCTTGGAAGAACATTATGAATTACCGCTTTTGTATTGTTGTCAAATAACGAAACCGTAACCCAGTCGCCAACTTTTGGTAGTTCGGATGATGATTCCGAGTTGAAAAAAAGTTTACCGGAAATTTCGCCGCCCGCTTCACCGAAAGAAGTATAAAGCAAATAATTTGTTTTGTTTTCTACCGCGACTCTTGCCGCACATAATTGCTGTTGTTCATGCTGTCTAAAATTATTTTCAAAGAATTCATCCCAGCCGAGATAATTTAAGTTTTCCAATTTCTACTCCTTGTAATAGATTAATGCTCGCCGCGAACAAATATAATTGTCCGCCGAAGCCAAATATTAAATTGGTTATAAATAGATGAGCGCACTTATTCCCCGGTAATTATTTTACCCGGAATAAGCTGCTAAGCAAGGATTGCAATCATCGAGCTGTTGTAATATGTAAGGTTGAATTTCTTTTTCATAAAGTACGAACGAAATATAACAACTTTGAATTTATTGAACAATCATTTCCATTCAATATTTTCGAGTGCGCTTCCGGTTTTTATTATTCCTTTTCCTTCGTGAAGTAAATTTTGCCCGAACATTACTTTATTGTTTATTGTTCTGTATGAAGATAATGTTTGAAGCGGCTCTTTTCCTTTTATTCCTGATTCTTGGTCGATTGTTGTGACGACACAACGCGCGCAAGGTTTGACGGGATAAAATATAACATCGTTTATTTTAAAACTTTTCCATTTATCTTCATCGAACGGTTGGCCGCCTGTAAATACAAGATTCGGACGGAAACGGTTCATCAATACCTTTTCGTTGAGCCGTGAATTTAAATCATCAAGCGATGATTGACCGATAACCAAAAACGGGTAAGCGTCTGCAAAACTCACTATCTCATTTTTTGATGCATATTTTTTATCAACCAATCTTGCAGCTTCTTCGGGCATGTGTACGAGTCGGCAATTGATTTTTAAAACTTCGCGGAACCATTCATCCGCTTCTTTGCTTACATACACTGCATTTACATTATCCTCCCAAACAACAACATTCGCCTGTTCATTGTTATAATCTTTTGCCGGAACATAGAATGACAAATCCAAGTTATGTTTATGTGTAAATTTTAAAAGATCATTTTCAATCGCAACATTAATCTGCGACATTTGCGGATACACGCGTTGAGTAATGAATTTACCGCTTTTATCAACGAGCATCCAGCGCCTATCGTACTTTAATCCCCTATCCATAACTTCAGCTTCATTCAAACTTATTCCGCCCAAAGATTTTACGGGATAAATAATTATGTCTGATAATGTATAATTCGTCATAAATTACTTTCCCTTTAAAATAATTACCGTTACTTCGGGTGTTGAGTTGTAGCGAAGCGGAACGAGCGACATTCCGAGTCCGCGCGTTACAATTGCCAGCATATTATCAAATTGAAAATCTCCGCGCACATATTTTGTTTCAAAAAGTGTTGGAGATAAATTATAAAATGGAAAGAAAAAAGTTAATTGCCCGCCGTGAGTGTGCCCTGCAAGAAAGAGATCATAATTTTTATTTTGCGCTTCATCGATTAAAAACTGCCTCGGCTGATGAGTTAAAAATATTTTCAAATCCGCCTGCAATTTTATGTTTGTAAGCGAATCGAGAAAATCATTATTAATTTTTTCAACATAGGTATTAGTAACAAACGTAATCCCGATTTTTGCCGAATCAACATTTATTATTCTCTTTTGATTATCCACCATTTCAATATTTTTAGACATCAGTGCCGAAGCGATTTCGCGCAGACTTCTTTTTGTGTCTTCTCTATAAGCCCAATTATCATGGTCGCCGACGCATGAATAAACACCGTACTTTGATTTTATTTTTCCCAAGTACTCCGCGCTTTGATTTATATATTTCGGCGTAGAAGTTATCAAATCGCCGGCAATAAGAACGAGATCGGGAGCCGCTTCGTTAACTTTATTAATAAAACGTTCGAGCCGCGCGGGATTTGTGTATTTATCTGCCTGTACATCTGAAATGAAAACAATTTTAAATTCCTCAAACCGCGCAGGAAGATTTTCTTTTTTAAATTCAACAATCCTTGTTGAAACTTTGTAATAATCAAAAGCTATTCTCGCCGGAACATAAACTGCAAATACAACTAAATGAATAAACTGAATTTTATAAATCCATTTTTTAACTATCCCGCGTTTGGATCTGTAAAGCGGAAAGAAAATAATTCTAACAATATCGATTAATAAAAATAATATTATGATTTGTATTACATACGAAACAAAAATCCAAAACGGGAATTGAATAAAAATATCAAACAAAAAATTATCGGGAGGAAACGACGGGCGGACACCGGAAACGGCATAATACAAAAGAAACCCGATTCCAATAAAAGCATATAAATTGAAAAAAGCCGCAACTACAGCCGCAGTAAGTTTTATTTTTTTCGGATTAGCTTTCGGGAAAATATTTTCTACAGTGGAAATACCTTTTCTAAAAAAATAAAACTCGACTATTATTATAATTAACAAAAGAATTGACAAGCGAAGAACGAGACTCATTTTTACCTATAATTATTGAATCAAATCAAATTGTTTAAGAATTTTTTTAGCTATTTCCATTCTTAACTTGCTCACTTCGGCAAAAGTTTTACCTTCTACATTCATAGCAAAAAGGAAAACATTTTTTTCTTCGTTTTCGTTCGATTTTCTTTTTTCTATAAAACCGACAAGCCAGCCGAGCCACGTCCCGTCTTCTTTTTGTCCGCCGCCTGTTTTATACTTTAAAATTGAATTCGGGTATTCTTCCGATGTCATTATTTCTTTAACAATTTCAATGCTTCTTTTTGATACCGGTAGTTTAAAGAAATAAAACTTTTTCAAAAATTCTATTTGTTCATCGGGAGATATTTTTAAAGAGTTATCGAGCCAAAAAGTATCAACCTTTTCGCCGATTTTTTTGTTCCCGTAATCAAAATCATTTAAATATTTTTGAATTTTTTCTTTGCCTACGCGTCGTGCCAACTCCTGGTAATATGGAACAACAGAATATTTTATAGCAGATGAAAGTGAATTATCTTTGTCCCATTCTTTATGCCCCCGAGTTATGCCATCCCATGGGATAATAAAATTTTCATGTTTAATTACGCCTGTTTCAAGTCCAATAATCGAGTTTGGGATTTTAAATGTTGACGCCGGTAGAACTTCTTTACCGCATCGTTCTTCAAAAATTTTTGTGTATGTTCCTTTTGTGTTATCATAAAGAACAAATGCTCCTTTGTTATCGGAAAAATACTTTTCCAATTCCTTTTGATGCTGTGGCAATATAAAATTGGCAGTCACAAAAAGCATCATTAAAACGATTTTGAACATTTCATTCCCACAAATATGATATTAAAACAATTCTATAATAGATTTGTTCTAAAGGATTAAACAACACCTTTTGAAATCAAGAATGGACTATATTTTTTATCCGAGCCCAAGATGTGTTTGCCGAGCCAATCTTTTAAAAAGTACAATACTTCAACAGTTATAATCATTTCGCCGGCATCAAATTTTGCTTTACGGTTCATCACTTCTTTTCTTAGTTTATCGTGTTCGAGTTTATGCGCTGCCGCTTCCGTGTAATTGTGTTTTATAAATAACTCTTCTTCGGTTTTAAAATGATAATCGGTATATGCTGCAAGTTCGGTCAAAAGATTACCCAAAATATCTTTTGCTTTACCTTCTTTCATTGCGTCGTAAAGTGCATTTACCATATCAACAAGTTTTTTATGTTGTTCATCGATTATTTTTATGTTTACGCTAAGTTTTGAATCCCAATCTATAATAGGCATTATTCCTCCGGTTAGAATAGTCTGTTTATGATTATTTGTTGATGTAAAAATACTAAAAGAAAATCTGCACAATTGAATTATTTATTTAAATAATATGGCGGTTTTGCTGCGCGAAACAAAAGAAAATATTCGCCCACAAATATTTTATCTGTGCCGTCGGGAATTTTCGGATCATTAAATGTTCGTCCGTATAAACCGGCTGTACCAAACGGAATAATCCCCTTCTTTTGTTTTAAATAGTAGATATTATCTATATGATTCCACCATTTTTTTCTTACATGTTCTTCGTTTGCGATTATTACGCCTGACACCCAGTAAACCCAGTAATGCAATCCAAGCCGAGCTATAACCAGATTTGATTCGTTTTGGTTAAATGTTTTGTTCATTTGGACAAGTTCTTCATACTCTTTTTTATTCATATTTGAATATTGAGGAGTCAGTATTGTAATAATTATGCTTGCCAATAAAACCACAATAAGAGCGGCTGTAATAATTCTTTTTTGTGAACAGCTTTTTATTCTTTCCATAAGAAAAATCAAAATAGGTATTACAAATACATACGAAATCAAGTAAAGACGCTGCCCCCATTCAATTCCGAGAAGTGGCGAAGCCAAAACCAAACAGGTAATTATCGATGAAACTATAAATGTTTTTTGTGAAGGGTCGATTTTGTTTTTCTCACGAAACAATATTATGAATCCAACAACAGCAATAAAATTAATAAAGCCGATATTTGCTAAATCAACCGGCGATATTGTGTTTCTATTCTTCAGCAATGAAAATATTATTGGATCGTTAAATATTTCCACCGGGGATTTAATCAATAACTCAAACCTATCTGGAGCGATAAAATAAATAGCACCCAAACCAATGCCGAGCACAATAGTAATTTCAGCAAATAGTTTAATTAGTCTTTTAACTGTAAAATTTTTAAAGTAATTAACCGTAAAAACGGTTGATAGAAAAAATATCGCTACCGCAAAACTGCCGAAGTGTGTAATGCCTGCAAGAATGAAAAACAACAACAGAAGCAAATAATTTCTAAGACTTTTCTCTTTCAAAATTCTATAAACAAAATATACTATACAAAAAAGCCAAAGTATTCCGAGAGAATTTTTTTGATAATCCGAAACAAGTATGAAGAATGAAATATAAAAAATTGAAAATGAGGATATGATTATTACAATTTTATTGTCGTACTTTTCTTCGATAAAATTTTTTACAAACAAGCATGTTGGAATAATTGAGAACGTAGGAATTACCGCATCAAAAATTCTGCAAACATGATTAACCGTGATATCAACATTTGTTTGAAACAAGAACATCCACAACTTTGCAAGGGCGGCTTCAACATAAAATAAAAGAGGAAATTCCCTGAATGCAAGCGAACCAGTTTCAAATACCGAACGCACTTGTACGAGGTAAAACGCACCCACAGCGCCTGGCATAAATTCAGTTGAGTAATTTATATAAATGCGGATTGCTGCCGATACCGCGGCAAGAATTATAAGAATGATTGCTTTGCTTTTATAAAATCTAATTTTCAAGAATAGTATTCAATTCTGTTATTTTATCTATAATAAAATCCGGAAATTCTTTTTCCAAATTTTCTTTGGAACGGTAGCCGTAAGTTACTCCGCAAGTCAATGTGTTTGCATTTTTGCCGCATTGAATATCCATTTCGGAATCACCGACAATCATTGTACGATTAGGGTCAACATTAAGATCTTCACAAATTTTTAGCAACGGTTCCGGCGAAGGTTTGTGGGCAAGCCCGTTTCTTCTGCCCATGATATAATCCAAGTGATCTGTTAGATTAAAATGTTTTGTTATTATATCGGCTTGATCCTGTGCTTTTGTTGTGAGCAGCGCCGTTTTAATATTTTTCGATTTAAGCGCTTGTAATGTTTCTTTAACGCCCGGGTAAATTTCCGATGATTGAATAAAATCAAAGTAAACGGATTTATAAATTCCAATAAATTTTTCGAAATCTTTTACCACTACTCCAAACTCGTCAAAAATATCTTCGAAATGGAGACCTATGCGCGAGTAAAATTTTTCATGCGGGATTTCACCGCGGATATTAAGCTCGTTAAGCGTATGAACCGTGGCTTTATAAATTGTTTCTCCGGAACTAATTAATGTTCCGTCAAGATCAAAAACAACAAGATCAATTTTCATATAGTATTCTTTAGTTATTGAATAGTTACTGCCACATTCCCAAAATAAAACCGTTGATTAAAAGCGTAATGAAATGGTAACCGCTATCAACAATAAAGTGCTTAAATGTTTTTCCTTCAAACAAATAATTGATTGTCATAGATGTTCCGATAAAACCCATCCATGCCAAAAAACCAATTCGCAACCCCTCTTCTGGCGTTGTTGCATTTGCATAACTTATTAACAATGCAAGAACATACGTCATAACAAGTTGTGACAAAAACGATACTGAATAAACTTTTAATGGATTAAAACTTTTGTTTAGTTCTTCTTCGGATTTGTCAAGCGAGTCAATCCAAATTTTTCCCAAAAGCATCGGACTGTAGTATAATAAACTAAGCCCCATTGCCAATACCGCGCAAACAAAAACAGCAAGGTAACTGATTTCATGGGTGAGTTGCATTTGTACCTCGGATTAATATTTTCCGGATTAGTGTTTAGGTGTTGATGATTATATAATAAATTATTCTTCTTTATAAATTTTTATTACAGCAGTTTTGCCGTTAAGCTTAAATCCCCTATACATTCCTTCCGTATTAAACGGCATTGCTATGTTTCCGTTTTTATCTATAGCAATAATACCGCCGTCGCCGCCGAGTGCCGGAAGTTTCTTCATTATTACTTCTTGAGATGCATCATACAAAGATAAACCTTTATACTCCATTAAAGCAGAAACATCCCTTGCAATACCGAGACGTATAAAATACTCTCCCCAACCGGTAGCCGAAACAGCACACGTTTCATTGTTTGCATATGTACCCGCGCCAATTATTGGTGAATCACCGACTCGTCCAAATTTTTTCATCATCATTCCACCCGTTGAAGTTCCCGCGGCAAGATTACCTTCTTTATCCAAGGCAACGCAGCCAACGGTTCCCCGTTTATCTTTTTCCAATTTATCTTGCTGTTCATTTTTCAATTTCAAATAATGCTTCCATCTTTCTTCGGTAATGAAATATGAACTGTCAACCATTTCGATTCCGAATTGATTGCCGAATTCTTCCGCGCCCGCGCCGATCATCATCACATGCGGAGATTTTTCCATTACTAGACGCGCAAGATTAATAGGATTTTTTATATGACGCACACCCGCAACCGCCCCGGCTGATAAATCTTTGCCATACATAATTGATGCATCAAGTTCAGCAATTCCTTTTTCCGTTAGAACCGCGCCTTTGCCCGCGTTAAATAAAGGCGAATCTTCCATAATATTAATTGCGGCAATAACTGCATCAAGCGATGAACCGCCGTCTTCTAAAACTTTATGTCCGGCTTCAAGTGCTTCATTAAGTTTTTGTATGTACTCCGTCTCTCTTTCAGGCGTCAAATTTTTCTTTAAAATCGTTCCCGCTCCGCTGTG
>CAZRMG010000016.1:0-17119 GCA_964601095.1 uncultured Melioribacteraceae bacterium
TGAAGCGGCGCCGCCGAAATAGAAATCTTTCTATCAATTTCGTTTTGATTAAAATCGGAAGTAGTATTGCCTTCTTCAACTTTTCCTATCCTGTTTATCTCTCCACCGGTAAAAAGCAACAACTCGGAAATAGTAGTCTTTCCACTTCCTCCGTGACCAATAAATGCTATATTGCGTATAGCTTCTGGATTGTACTCTTTCAAGATTATTTCTCCTTAATATGATCAGATTAAGTTACTTTCGTTTATACTCGTTCCAAAAAACAGCAATGGCTTTGGAAAGAGCTTTTAAATTTTTGATAAGATCTTGGGCAGGATTTTCCGCATCACGAAAACGCGTTAATGAAGTTAAGTTTGCTGCCTTTGCTTTCAAATTTTTTATAGAGTGATCTAATTCATCCCAATAACCTTCGGCTTCGTTTACAATTCTATTTACCTTTGTAGTAACTTCATTAATATTATGTAATACAGGAATTGTATTTTCCACAAGCTGCTTTACGTCCTTTTGCAGTTGTTCAATTTGGTCAATTGATTTTCTTAACGAAACAATTACATAAAGACATAAAGCAGTTGCAGCCAGAATTAAAATGATAAGGAAAATATCTAATACCGTCATGATCTTTTAAGCTTCTTTTTCGGATTTATAAGTTTCCATTCCTGCTTTAATGGCTGATTTTAATCTATCACTTTCCTTTTCAACTTTTTCTTTTCCTGAATGAATGTATCCGCCGGTTTTATCTTTGGCATCGCTGAGAATTTTTTCAGCTTCGCCGAGTAAAGTATCAACTTTTTCTTTAGCTTCGGCAACTAATTTTTCCGATTTCTTTTTCCCTTCATTTATTAATTGTGAAGCTTTGTCTTTCGCGTTTGCTAAATACTGTTCAGCATCATCCATAAAATCCTGTGATTTTTCTTTAATATCTTGCCTTAATTCCTTGCCGGATTTTGGAGCAAATAAAAGAGCAATAATTGAACCGACTGCCGCGCCGGTTAAAAATCCTACCAACAAACCTTTTCCTAAACCATTATCTTCAGATGCCATGTTGTCCTCCGTCTTTTTGTGTTTTAAGTGTTGCCAAAATAATAACAGCAGTCTCTAAAATCAAGGATATAAAGGACAAGAGAAAGTTTCCTTGCACGATTATTATTTTACTTTCTGCAAATTGGTAACGCCCTTTTAAGAAAATATTTTAGCATTTTGCCAAATCAAAAGGCAATTTGTTTATTGAAAACCAATAAATAAGATTTTTAATAATTGTTTAAGTGGAATTTCTATACACAGACATTTTTAATAAAAATATCGTTTGTAAAGAGCACTCATGAATACATATTGTAGGTACAAAGAATGGAATGATGATAAGGATTGGTTAAACAATTCACAAAATTTCCAGAAGTGATTTATAAATTTTTGCCAGAGGTAAACCGACAACATTATAATAACATCCGTTAATTCTTTTAACGAATACAGCACCGAAATCATCTTGAATCCCATAAGCACCGGCTTTATCCATCGGGCTTCCGGAAGCGATGTAATTTTTTATTTCCTTAGGTAATAATTTTCTGAATGTTACTTCTGTCTTTTCAAAATCTAAGATTAATTTATTCTTATCAATATTTTTTATTGCAAAACCAGTATAAACAGTATGTGTTTTACCGCTTAATCTCGATAATATTTTAAATGCATCTTTTTCATTTTTAGGTTTGCCGATTATTTCTTTATCCAAAACAACAATTGTATCCGCCGTAATCACAATGCCGCTTTTTATTTTTTTTGTTGCTTCATCGGATTTGTGAAGTGCAAGACGCTTTACAGTCTGTACCGGATGTTCACCGTCGAAAATTTCTTCGTGCAAATCAACTGTAAAGGATTTGAATTTTATACCGAGTTGTTTTAATAATTTTCTACGACGTGGTGATTTTGACGCGAGAAAAATTTTCTGAGTGGAATTAATCATTTGTAGGTTTTGACAACAACTATATGAAGTAAATAATCAACGGAATAATGCTTTAATACTTCCCCAAGTTCTTTTGGCACTTGTAGTCTGATCATGCAAAACTCCTGCTTCGCCCGAATAAGTAACAGAGCCATCTTTATCAACAATTTTTAATCTATAAACATAAAACGCACCCGAAGTTTTATAAGCGGATTGATCAACATATTCATAATTTCGATCTGCTTCGGGATTAACTGTCGCTATCTCAACAAAACTGCCTTTTACAGTATTTCTTTCGATAACATAATGTTTTAGATTTACTTCCGACGATGCTTGCCAGGTAATAACTACATTGCCGTTCCGGCTTGTGGCCTGAAAATTAATCAGCATTGCACCAGCATAAAGCATTGAGCAAGCTATAATAAAGGACGATATAAGAGTTTTTTTCATCATTTTTAATTTTACGGTTATAATATATCCCTATACGATAATATTGTCAAGTTTTATTATAAGTATAAAAATATTTATACTTTCTTATACCCTTCCCAATTTCCAAACTTAAATTTTACAAACACAACACCGGCGTAAACAATTACATAAAACGGTAAGGCAGACCAAGCACCAATTAATCCAAATTCAAGATATACGCCCAAAAAGTATGCAATCGGGACAAACACAAACCAATTTGCGAAAACTTCTGCAATCATCACAAAAAGCGTTTTCCCGGCAGCCTGAAGCCCATTTGCTAATACAACTCCAATTGAATAAAATATTTGACCAAGTCCGGCAATCCTCATTGCAGGTACTGCTGTATCAATAACATTTTGATCGTTAGTTGTTAAAATCAAAACTGCGCGCGGCAAAAAGAAAAATATTAATCCAGCAAATAAAGTATAGATTGTAGCCAATCGACTTGTTTCATAACCATAATGTTTTGCTTGCTCATAATTTCCACTGCCGAGACTATTACCAACTAAAGTTTGAACTGCAATTCCAAAGCCAAAACAAGGCATTAAAGAAATGAGTAATGCTGAAAAGACAATATTACTTGCCGCCTGTTCTTTAATACCAATGAAACCTGTGATTGCAATAAAACTTAAAAATCCGATCAAGATAAAAATATTTTGTAGTGAAACAGGTAAAGATATTCTTATTATTTTTTCCGAAATGTCTTTAATAAATCTAAAATTTTTAAAGTAATGATACTTCTTTCTATAATTATGTAATGATGAAATACTAAAATAAAATAGAAGATCGAATACTGTCGCTAAAGTGGAACCAAGCCCTGCACCGGCTAATCCCATTCCTTCAATTCCAAATGCGCCGTATATAAAAATGTAATTAAGTACAATATTCAAAAAGTTTGTAAGAACGCCTGAATACATAAAAATTTTTGTATTCCCTATTCCAAAAAAGAATCCCCTGTATGAAACAGTCATTAGGAAAAACGGAATTCCCATAAAACGATAATGAAGATATTCACCCGCGTAGAAACCGACTTTTTCATCAACGGAAAAAAAGTCGGCAATATGAAAAGAGAAATATACAACGAGAGAACTGACAATTATTCCTAGAATAAAAGATAATATCAACGAAGTGTTTAATACTTTTCCGCAGCCGATAAAATCTTTTTCACCATATCTTCTAGCAATTAAAACATGAGTACCGGTGGCAAGACTGGAAAAAAAACTGACAACTGCCCATGTAGCAAAAACCCCAAGTCCCATTGCGGCTAAATAGTATTCCGGATTTGGAAGTCTGCCCACCATAGCAGTATCTACCAAAGAAACTATCATTTGTGTTGATAATCCGGCAATTGCAGGCAGGGCAATCTTCAGGATATAACGGTGATCTTTCGTAAATGAGAATAATTTCATACGTGACAAAAATATTGAATTAATGGTTTTAATAAAACCGAAATATTTAGAATCGCTTTAGATATGAACTAATTAATTTTATTCTAAATATTAAACTAAAACTTAACATTTTGAATAATTTTTACTATTTTTAGTCGCGATTCTGCTTAATGATTCAAAGGAATCCTAAATGACAAAGCAGGAAGAAATAAAATATCTTATTCATACGCTTGGAATAAAACACAGCGTTATTGCCGAAAAACTCGGTATGAAAGTCCACACACTTTCCTTTCTTTTGAATGAAAGTCCCCAATTTGATGACGACCTTTACAAACAAATAAAAGAGATTATAGACGAGTATCAATTCGAACTAAACCTTTTCGATACCGAATACACAGAAAATCTTGATCTTTTTACCGATGAAAAAATGCAGGCAGGAATTGGTGAAAGGATGAGATGGTTTGCCAAACAAAAATTTGGTACACTTAAAAAACTTGCCGATGCGATGAATATTTCACCTCAGCAATTGCAACAATATATCAGCGGTAAAAGAGAACCTGGTTCAAAAGTACTAGCTAAATTATTGCGGCTTGGCTGCGATGTAAATTGGCTCTTAGGCGGAAGAGAATCTTTGGAATCTTATAAAATCTATAAACTGGAACATGAATTAAGAAAACTTCAAAGCAGTTTTCAACAAATAAATTCGTTAGTCCAAAAGGTAGAAACCGGGTATTAGCTTACAAAAATAATTCTTTTACGGCAGCATCTACATGAATTTGAGTAGTGTTTAGTAATTCAATACCTCTATAATGTTTATTGTTTAACAAAAGCGGAAGTTCAGTACCTCCCAAAATCAAACAGTCGATATTTTGTTCGTTAATTAAACTGTCAATGATATTTGTAATTTGTTTTTTTGTTTCGGGCAAAAAAATACCCTTCACCAATTCATTCATATATTTATAATGAATTAATTCTATTTCATTTGATCCCGGAATAATAATTTCAATTCCGTTATCGTTAAAAACTTTTTGATAAAACCCGCCGCGCATAGTAAACTTAGTACCCAAAAGTCCGGCTCTATTAACATCAAGATTTTTTGCAAACTCACATGTTGCTTCTATAATACTTATTAATGGAATTGGTGATGTTTCTTTTACTTTATCAAAAACAACGTGCGGAGTGTTTGATGCAATCAATCCGAAATCTGCACCTGCTTTTTTTAATTTAATTATTTCATCAATGATAAAACCGGCAACTTCATCAAATTTGGAATTCGAAATTAAATCAAGCATTTTCTTCATATCGATGCTGTTAATTATCAATGAAGGATAACTGCCATCGTTACGAATTACTCGGTACTTTGATATAAATAATCGGTAGTAATCAATTGTGGATTCGGGTCCAATTCCGCCAATTATTCCTAATGTATTCATAAATTCCCCGTGAATATGAATAAAGTAAGTTGCGGTTATAATTTACAAATTTTCTTTTGAAAGAGATATAAGAATTATACTGTGAAGACAAGATAAAATTTAGAAGTGTGGAGCTAAACGGGTTCGAACCGATGACCTTCCCGAATTTCATTCGGGACGCTCTCCCGTTGATATTAATCTCTGAATATAAACGTGACTTTTCTTTGACTTAATTTCGGCTTCACGTTTCATTGCCGAAGAACGATCACAATACTCTTCAAAATAACATAACTTCCATGGTATTCCCCGTTTTGTTGATTTTGAATAACCGGCATTGTGTTGACTTATTCTTCTTTCAAGATTATTTGTAGAACCAGTGTAGAAAATATTTGCAGATGGGCTAAATAAAATATAAACGTAGTACATGTATAAATCAAAAAACTTGTGGAGCTAAACGGGTTCGAACCGATGACCTTCCCGAATTTCATTCGGGACGCTCTCCCGTTGATATTAATCTCTGAATATAAACGTGACTTTTCTTTGACTTAATTTCGGCTTCACGTTTCATTGCCGAAGAACGATCACAATACTCTTCAAAATAACATAACTTCCATGGTATTCCCCGTTTTGTTGATTTTGAATAACCGGCATTGTGTTGACTTATTCTTCTTTCAAGATTATTTGTAGAACCAGTGTAGAAAATATTTGCAGATGGGCTAAATAAAATATAAACGTAGTACATGTATAAATCAAAAAACTTGTGGAGCTAAACGGGTTCGAACCGATGACCTCTTGAATGCCATTCAAGCGCTCTCCCAACTGAGCTATAGCCCCATATATATGAAACAAGTTGTATCAAATAACTTGCGCAAAGGTATGAATATAGAATATTTCAGTCAAATTATATTTGGCTACTTCTTATTCTTTAATTCATTTTCATTAATCGAATATTCCCAAAGTACATTTCCATTAACATCGTAATCAGTACATTTTAGAACTCTATTCTTGCGCTGTCCTAAAATGTTAAATATTGCAAAATTATGTTGATCAGATAATGTGCCGGGAATTCTTAAAGTGTTTTGCTCATCTTTACCGGGGGAAACACCTGCGGTAAAAGATGAAATAGTAAAATCATATAACGGGTAAGTTCCTTCCCTTTCCAACTTAGTAATTTCGGAATGATGACGATCGCCATCTAAAAATATTACGCCTTCAATTTCTTCTTCCAAAATCATACTCAAAAGTTTTTCTTTTTCTTCGGGATAATTTGCATATGTCTCTAAATAATTTTTTTCGACCGGGTTCAGTACTTGTCCGCCAATAACAATAAACTTGAACGGTGCTGTACTTTTTGCGAGATTATCCATCAGCCAATCAATTTGCTCATCGCCAATAATTCCTCTTTTTTTATCCGTCTTTCTATAATTAGGTGTTTTGTAAAAACGGTTATCAATTAAAAAGAAATCAATATCTCCCCATTGAAAAAAAGTAGTGATTCCCGGTTTTCCGTTAATTCCGAAAGAAGGATTCGGTATGAATAATTTGAAAGCTGCAAGAGTATTATCTTTATTCCAAAAACCGCGGTCGCTGTCGTTTGGGCCGTAATCATGATCATCCCATATTGAATAATGATGCATCGAACCAAGAACGGGTTGAAGTTCCGGTAATGAGCGCGTGTGTGTTATACGATGAATAATACCACTCCAACTATCCCAATCCGCTTCTCGGTAATACCAGTTATCGCCAAGCCATAACATAAAATCCGGCTTCTTATGATAAATACTGTTTAATATTTCATATTCACTTCCGTATGGTTTGCCTGGCCGATCATATTTTTCTTCATTAATGTATAAACAACTTCCCGTTACAAAATTTATTTCGGGCGGGTCTTCGCGCCACTGCCATAATTTTTGTGTTTGAAATTTTAGTTCATAAGGTCTATCGATTTTCTTTCCATTAATAAATAAAGTGTATTCATATTTTTGCCCCGGTTCAAGATTGCCGGCAAATAACTTTGTTGTAAATCCTTCATCTTCTTTTGTTAATATCTCTTTAGTGGAAAATTTATTTTTAGGTTCATTAATATGCCAATATTCGAATTTAACTTTTGCCGAAGAAGTTGTTTGAACCCAAAGACAAACTTCGCGCATTGCCGAATACCCAACCATTGGTCCCGACTTTAATAAATTTTGTGCAACAAGATTTGAAGCCGATATAAATATAACTGCAAGCATGAAACTTATTTTATAAATATTCTTCATAATAGACTCCAACTAAATTTTCCTTTTCTAAAATAATAATTTTTAAAGAAACCGTATTATTGAATTGAATTCCATATTATCTAAAAATATCTTTACACAAGACTTTTAGGGAAATAATGAAGAAGACTTTTGTAAATCTTGGTATAGCAGTTGTTTTTTCAATTGTGTTAAACACTGCATGCGACGACACAAATACAGTGCAAGATATAGACAACCGGGTAATTCCTTCTAACAATGTCAGCTATAATGAACATATTCAGCCGGTATTTGATCTTAAATGCAACAACAGTTATTGTCATAACTCTATTGACCGTGCGGGTGGATTGAGTTTGGCAGATCATTCCGGTACTACTGCAAGTTATCTTATTGTTGCACCGGGCTATCCCGATAACAGCAGCTTGGTTTGGGCAATTAAAGGTATAAGCGCAAACCCAATGCCGCCGGTTGGGTATCCGGTATTAACAAAAAATCAAGTTGACGGTGTAGTTACCTGGATAAAGGAAGGTGCTAAAAATAATTAGTGATGAGTGATGAACGTAGAGTTTAGAATTTAATTACTCTACACTCATCACTCAAAACTCTACACTTTTATTAAAGCCATTTCATTTCTTTGTACCAATCAATAGTTTTAATCATTGCTTCTTCAATAGATAAAGATTGTCTGAAACCCAAATCTTTTTTAGCTTTTGAAATATCACACGTCCAAGCTTTTTGCACAAAGTCTCTCGCTTTTTCTAAATTAAATGTAGCCGGCTGCGAACTGAACATTGCAAAAAACTGCGCGAATGCTGCGACAGTATAAACAAGCCAATGAGGAAAACGCACATTCAATGCTTTGCGCCCAAAAGCTTTTGCTATAAATCCGCTTACCTGCGGCCATGTATTAATTTCTTCTGCTGAAATAAAATATGTTTGCCCAATGGCCTTTTCAGATGTTGAAGCAAGATAAATTCCATTTACAAGATCATCAACATAAACCAGACTTAATTCTTTTTTATCAAAACCAACCAACGTCATCAATCCGGCTTTGTAAGTTTTAAATACAAGATAAATTTCAGTATCGCGCGGTCCGAACACAGCAGGCGGACGGATAATTGTAATCGGTAATTTATCCATATATTTTTTAGCAAGATTCTCCTGTGCAAGTTTGCTTCTGCCGTATGTTGTAATCGGTTTTTCTTCCATTTCTTCAGTACAGGGTTTACCGTTTAACGAAGGGCCGCAAACAGTCAAACTGCTTGTAATTACTACTCTTTTTATGCTTGTGTTCACTTCGCAAAGCGCATCTAAAAGATTTCGGGTTGTTTCTACATTTCCTTTAAAATACCCTTCTTCATTTTTCGATTTTACAACTCCCGCGATGTGGAATAAATAGTTGGCATCTTTCAACACATTCTTCAAAGCTTCTTTGTCAAATAAACCGCAGTCGATAATTTCAATCGGTTTACCTTCAAGCCATCGCTTAGAACTTGACTTTCGAAGTATGCATTTCACGTGATGTCCCTCGGCAATTAACCGATCGACTAAGTTGCTTCCTACAAATCCAGAAGCTCCCGTTACAACTGATATTATTTTAGAGTTCATAGTATTAATAAATTATTAAATTTCGTTATATTGTTTGCGTTAATTATCATTTCTAATTAAGTAATTTTTATCAACATAAAAAAATCAATATAGAATAATAATCTGGAGGAATTTTTGGAGGATTTATTCAAGAAGTGTTACGAATTTACCCGCGCCGATGATATAAAGGCGATGGGATTCTATCCTTATTTCAGACCTATAGAAGAAAATGAAGGACCGGTAGTTCAAATTGAAGGCAAAAAAGTTGTTATGGCTGGATCGAATAATTATCTCGGTTTAACTGCTCATCCTAAAGTTAAGGAAGCTGCTTTGGAAGCTGTTAAAAAATACGGCACCGGCTGTTCCGGTTCAAGATATTTGACAGGCACTTTAGATCTTCACATCGAATTGGAACAACGCCTTGCAAAATTTTTTGGCACCGAAGCAGTATTACTTTACAGCACCGGTTATCAAACTGCACAGGGAATTATTCCTACATTAGTGCAGCGCGGTGAATATGTTGTTTCCGATAAAGATAATCATGCATGTATTGTTGCTGGACAAATGATGGCACGCGGCTCAACTGCTGAACTTGTGCGTTACAAACACAACGATATGGTTGATCTTGAACGCGTACTTCAAAAAATACCCGTCGAAGCAGGCAAATTAATTGTGAGCGACGGTGTATTCAGCACAGGCGGAGAAATTGTTGATTTACCAAAGTTAGTTGAACTTGCTAAAAAGTATAATGGAAAACTCTTGATTGACGATGCGCATTCGGTTGGTGTTATCGGTAAAGGCGGACGCGGAACTGCAAGTGAATTCAACCTCGAAAAAGATGTAGATTTAACAATGGGCACATTTAGTAAAACATTTGCTTCTCTCGGTGGTTTTGTAGCCGGTGCCGAAAGAGTAATTAATTATTTGAAACATCATTCATCAGCACTTATTTTCAGCGCTTCTCCAACTCCTGCTGCTGTTGCCGCCGCTCTCGCTGCTCTTGATATTCTTGAACAAGAACCGTGGCGCGTTGAAAAGCTTATAAGCAATTCCGATAAAGTCCGTAAAGAATTATCGGCTGCCGGTTTCAATATTATTGACGGCAGAACAGCTATTGTTCCGGTAATTGTTGGCGACGATGCCCGCGCTTTCCAAATGTGGCGCCGACTTTATGATGAAGGTGTATTTGTTAACGTGTTTATTTCACCCGGTGTTCCGCAAGGAAGACAAATGATGCGTACAAGCTACATGTCAACGCATGAAGACGAACACCTCGATTATATTATTAATACTTTTAAGAAAGTTGGAAAAGAAATCGGACTAATCTAAAAATTCGTAAAAGGTTGTTTCGAAATTATTATTTATTTTTTGAATAAAATTTTGAACAACCTTTTTATTTGTGAGGTTAAATGTCTGACGTAAATATTCTACCCGTCCAAAACAAAAATGATTTAAATAAATTCGTAAAATTTCCATGGAAAATTTATAAAGATAGCCCTTACTGGGTTCCACCTCTTTTATTCGACAAGAAAAAAATTTTGGATAAAAAGAAAAATCCCTTTTTTGAACATGCCGAGATGAAATTATTCCTAGCCGAAAAGAATAGCGAATTGGTTGGAAGAATTGCAGCAATTAAAAACGACTTGCACAACAAACACCACAACGATAAAGTAGGTTTTTTTGGTTTTTTCGAATGTATTAATGACCAACAAGTAGCCGATAAATTATTCGATTCCGCAAAAGAGTGGCTAAAAACAAAAGGATTCGACTCAATGCGCGGACCGGCAAATCCTTCTTCGAACGACGAATATGGAATGTTGTTAGAAGGATTTGACGATGAACCCAGAATATTAATGCCCTACAATCCTCCGTATTATCTTGAGCTTTGCGAAAAATACGGAATGAAAAAAGCAAAAGACTTGTATGCGTATAAGATTGAAAATAAAGAGTTGATGAAATCCGACAAGCTAAGAAGAGTTGCCGAAATTGCACAGAAAAGATCCGGTGTAAAAGTATATCAACTTGATATGAAAAATTTTAATTCCGATTTGGAAAAATTTAAATATGTCTATAATAAAGCTTGGGCACCAAATTACGGTTTTGTTCCAATGACAGAAGAAGAAATTGATGCTCTTGCAAAGGACTTAAAACCTCTTGTTGAACCCTCACTAGTTATTTTTGGTGAAGTTGATAACAAAGTAGTCGGTGCTGCGTTAGTTATGCTGGATTATAATCAAATATTTAAATCTATGAACGGAAGATTATTACCATTCAACTTCTTAAAGCTATTTACACATAAGAAAAAAATTACATGGAGTAGAATTCTAACATTGGGTATAATACCGGAATTTCAAAAACGCGGACTCGATGCAGTATTTTATTGGGAAATTGTTCAACGCGCAGAAAAACTTGGAATCTTTCTTGGTGAAGCAAGCTGGGTTTTAGAAGACAATGAAATGATGAAACGGGGTGCCGATGTTATGAATGGTACCCTTTATAAGAAATACAGACTTTATGAAATAGGGATTTAACCTATCCGAAATTAAATCCCTAACATAAATTCTATTTTAAGGCATCTTCATATTTAGTAGTATGTGCCGGATCAATTTTTTTCAACATGCTTATGATGTTTTCCTTTCCCGGATAATTTTTCAGGTATTCCGCCATTTCACCTGCCTTTGCATCAAAAAATACTTTCAAGTAAACACTTCTTGAATCAAGCTGATCTTTAACTTTGAAAAGATTATTAACAAGTTTAACAATATTATTATATGCCGACTGCTTGCTTTGAGGATCAGCTATTAAATCAATCCCGTTATAATGATAATCGAATGCATCCATTCTTAACTGTTGATATTTTGCATTCATTAAATTATCAACAAGGACTCTTCTATTATAAGATGTACTTTCAGACTGCCATCCGTCGGAATATTTACTGCTGCCGCCTCTCACTGCAATTTCAAGCGCTTTAGAAAAATAATCCGAACCGCCGAGTTTATAGTAAGAATCCATATCGAAACCGATAATTATATACGCATAGAAATCAAGAAAACTTACAAGCGGGTCAAAATCCGTTTGGTTAAAATACATTGCTTGATTTTTTTCATAAGTGAAAGACCATTTATTATCCAGCAAAGTAAGCATCAGTGAACTTCGCGAAGAATTTTCTATTGGTCTTTGACTTGTAATTACAAGTTGAGCAGTATAACTTGTTTCGTTCCCCCACCCTGTAAAAAAAATATTGAAACTGCATTTAATTCTTTCACCATCCCAAGCTTGTCCGGTAAATTTATTGTTGTTTAGATAATCTTGAATCTGATACTTAAAATTATCTAATCTTTCCTTACCACCTGTCGGAAGTTGTTCATAATTAACTATCACTTCTGCATCAAGTTCTTGCGCTTTTAATGAAATAACCGATAATAACGAAATAATCATTACAAAAATTGTCTTCTTCATACAACTCTCTTTTTCTTTTAATTTCAAAATAGACAATTGAAAAATATTATACAATCCTTTAAGTTGCGGATGTATGAAACGAGTATTTAAAATATTACCGTTTCTACTCCTTACTTTCACATTTAGTTTCGCACAGGAAAATCCAGGTGCGCGGCAAGTTGCTTTATCTCACGCCGATGTTGCTTTTCCTGCCGATCCATTTTCACTGTTTAACAATCCTGCAGGCTCGGCTGAAATTAATTCCAATACTATCGGAATTTACTATTCTCCTTCCCCGTTCGGACTAAAAGAATTATCGAACGGTTTCGGTACAATTTCTCACCCTGCTTTGTTTGGGACAATCAGCGGCGGATTTATGATTTACGGTTTTGAATTATATAAAGAAACAAAATTGACTTTGGGATTCGGGAAAAAATTTACAAATAATTTTTTAGCCGGGATTTCAATTGCATATAAAAATATCTCAATTAAGAATTACGGCGCCAAAGGATTCATAATTTTAAATGCGGGCGGAATTGCCGAACTTTCTAAAAAAATAAATATTGGTTTTGTGTTTGAAAATTTTACACGAACAACAATTAACAACGAAGAGAATCAAATACCGGTTGTATTTCGAACCGGAATCAGCTATAAAGTAATTGATGAACTTCAGTTATTTACCGCAATCAAAAACGAAATTGGTTACAACGTTTCATTCAGGTTTGGTGCAGAATATTTTCTTTTAGATTTATTTCAGTTGCGCTTCGGAACCGCCAACGAACCAAATATTTATTCGGGCGGGATCGGAATTAATTATAAAATGTTTCAAGTGGATTATGCAGTATCTTCCCATCATCTTCTAGGATTAACACATCAGTTCGGACTGATAATTAGTTTTTAGCAAAAACATACATGAAAATCTATTATTTCGTTTTACTAATAGGCGTTTTACATCTTAACATTTTTGCACAAGTCGATACAACAAACATTGCAAACACAATTGAAAATATTCTTGAAGATGCAACCCGCGACCAGGAGGACAGCCAGATATTTGATTTATTCGAAGAGCTAATTAATAATCCAATTAACATTAACTCCGCAACGGTTAATGACCTGCTTAAAATCCCCTTTCTTAATTATGTCGAAGCACAGGAAATAATTAATTATAGAAACAGAGTCGTAGAAATAAAATCACAAACTGAGTTTATGAATATCAAGAATCTCAATACCGAATTAATTCGTAAAATTGTACCATTTATTGATTTTAGCCCGGCAGATTCAACAAATATTTTTTATTCACTTTCGCAATTATTACTTAATACAAATTTCATGTTTCGTTCCCGCGTTATTCATGATTTACAAAAACGAAGCGGATTTGCCGACAGTTTATTTCGCGGCAGCAGACCAAAATACTATAACCGCTTGCAATTGAGTGCTTCAAAAAAAATTAAAATGGGAATCCTTTTTGAAAAAGATGCCGGTGAAAATTCATTTGCGGATTTTACTTCATTTAATTTATCGATTAAAAAACTTGGCATGTTTAATAATATAGTTATCGGCGATTACATTTTTGAATTCGGGCAGGGATTGTCGATTTGGAGTCCTTATGGATTTTCAAAGGGATCGGATGCTGTCGGAACAACAGCACGAAATCCGCGCGGCGCCAAACCATTTACAAGTTCAGATGAGAATCGTTTTCTTCGCGGTGTCACTTTCCAAATAACGAAAAATAATTTTTACGTTTGCCCGTTTTTCTCCTCAAACTTGATTGATGCTTCAATCGATAGCACAACAAAAAATATATCCGCCTTGGTTATCGATGGATATCATAGAACCGTCAATGAAATAAACAAGAAAGATAATCTCAAAGAAACAATATTTGGAATAACTACATCTTATTCTTTCGGCGATAGGGTTAAGGTTGGTTTGCTTTATTACAAATCAACATACAGTCAAAATTTTGAAAAATCTTCGCTCAAAGGTAAAGATGAATTTGAGCATTTTTCCGCTTCCTATAATTCCATAATTAATAAGTTGTTTTTATCCGGCGAGTTGGCATTTGCGAATAATTCCTTCGCGTCAATTAATACAATAAATTTTTGTGTAAATAAAATTTTATCTCTCTCTTTTTCATATAGAAATTTTTCTCCGCATTATTTTTCATTCAAAGGAAATTCCTTCGGGGAAAAAGGTACTGCGCAGAATGAAACCGGGTTTTATTCAGGTTTACGATTAAGTACTAAATTTGGGCTGTTCAACGTTTATTACGACCAATTTAGTTTTCCCGCCGGAAGTTCGAACTATAGTTTTTCTTCGAGCGGCAATGATTTCCTAATTTTCTACACATATAAAGTTTTTGAGAACACTGAGATTGGAATAAAGTATAAGAATGAAAATAAAGATGTTGATGCTGTTGTTGCCAATCAAAACATTTTGATTGAAAGAAATTCCCGGAACTATAGATTTGAAATTTCATACAAAATTTTGAACAATTTAAGATTTAAATCCCGCTTTGAGTTTGTTAATATTTCTGAAGCAAATATTTCAAAAAACGAGGAAAGCGGATATTTATTTTTCCAGGATGCTGTTTTTCAGCCGATGAAGAATTTTGTATTATACGGTCGTATTATATTCTTCCAAACAGATTCATATAATTCACGAGTTTATGAGTTTGAAAACGACTTGTCCGGGGTGATGACAAATTCACCTCTGTTTGGCGAAGGCGTGCGTTGGTATTTTATTCTTAAATACAAAACTCATTTTGGATTGGATTTATCTCTCAAATATTCCGAATTGCATAAACCATTTGAAAAATCTTTGGGCAGCGGTTATTCGGAAATAAAAGGCAACATCGATAACAGATTGAGTTTCCAACTAGATTTTATTTTTTAATCAAACTTATAGTTAAGAAAATAAAGAAATTCTTGCCAAATAATACCAGACTATCTAAGTTGCAAAGTAAATCTTTTAAACTATGGGAAAACTAATGCAAACTATCGTAGCATTGCCCGGCGACGGAATTGGGAAAGTTGTTTTACCGGAATCAATTAGATTATTGGAAGCTGCCGGTTTTAAAGCAAATTATGTTTGGAGCGATATCGGCTGGGAATTTTGGTGCAAAGAAGGCAATGCGCTTCCGCAGCGTACCATTGATTTAATAGCGAAACATAAAATTGCGCTGTTTGGAGCTATTACTTCTAAACCGAAAGATGCTGCCGAAAAAGAACTTGATCCATCACTGAAAGACAAAGGATATGTTTACTTCTCACCGATTGTTGGATTACGCCAACATTTTAATCTCGATATTTGCATACGTCCATGTATTTCTTTCAAAGGCAATCCTCTGAATTTTATAAGAAAAAACGCGAGCGGTTCTTTTGACGAACCTTTTATTAATACAGTAATTTTCAGGCAAAACACTGAAGGTTTATATTCCGGGGTTGAATGGACAAATCCTCCAAAAGTTGTACGCGATGCTTTTGAAACAAATCCTAAAATGAAAAATTTTAAAAATGTACCAAGCGAAGAACTTGCAATATCAACCCGAATTGTTACAAAGAAAGCGAGCGAAAGAATTATACGCGCCGGTTTTGAGTACGCGAGAAAATTCGGTTATAAAAATCTTACGCTTTGCGAAAAGCCAAATGTTCTTCGCGAAACTTCCGGCATGATGTTTAAAATTGCAAAAAATGTTGCGAAAGAATTTCCCGAAATATCTTTATGGGATACAAATATAGATGCGCAAATGATGTGGCTTACAAAAAATCCGGAAGATTACGGAGTGATTGTTGCAGAAAATATGTTCGGCGATATTATCAGCGATGGTTTCGCAGGATTAATCGGCGGACTCGGTTTTGCGTGCAGCGCAAATATCGGCGATGATGTCGCTGTATTCGAACCGACACACGGTTCTGCGCCGAAATATGAAAAATTAAATCCTTCAATCGTTAATCCTATTGCGATGTTCATGAGCGCGGTAATGATGCTCGAACATATCGGCGAAAATGAAAAAGCCGGAAAAATCAAAAACGCTATTGCTAATGTAATAGAAGAAGGAAAAGTTAGTACATACGATATGTTGAAATTGAAAGGCGGACCGGATGTTTTTGAAAAAGGAGCCGCGACAACTCAACAATTAACCGACGCTGTAATTTCTAAATTATAATTAATATAGAGTTGTTATGAGCGGTATTGTTTTAATCCTCTTCGCGATGATTATGTTCACCGCAGTTTATAAGTATTACGGTTCATTTCTTTCGAACAAGTTAAAAATTTCCAACGATAACCAAACACCTTCACACACGATGGCAGACGGTGTTGACTACTGCCCGGCAAAATCACCTGTTTTGCTTGGTCATCATTTCGCATCAATTGCCGGCGCGGGCCCCATTGTTGGACCCATCATAGCTGCAAGTTTCGGATGGGTTCCGGTTTATTTATGGATTTTAATCGGGGCTTCATTCATCGGCGGAGTACATGATTATACAACAATCATTGCCTCGGTTCGCCACAAAGGAAAATCAATCGGACAAATCATTGAAACGTACATCGGCATTAGCGGTAAAAAATTGTTTTTACTTTTTTCGTGGTCAACACTTTTACTTGTTATCGCTGTATTCACAATAATTGTTTCCGATACTTTCACACACATTCCAA
>CAZRMG010000017.1:0-16893 GCA_964601095.1 uncultured Melioribacteraceae bacterium
AGAGCCGTCGATAACTTTTGCAACAGTCGAACCGCTGCCTTTTGCGTAAGTATCTTCTTCCAAACATTCTTTATATAACGGTGCGAGGTAAACCAAATTTGTTGCTTGTCCCAAATACTCCTGCGTAATTTGAAATTCCATCATAAGCGGAGTTTTGGGCATTGCGCCGAATAGGGGATGGAAAGGTTCGCGCGGCTGAAAATCTATTGCACCGTTTTTTACCTGGATTAAAACATTGTCTCTGAATTTTCCATCGAGAGGTTTGAATTCATTATACGCTTGTTTATGTCTGTCATCGGGAACGTTATTATCGTAAACAAACGCACGCCACATAACAATTCCGCCGAAAGGTTTTACGGCATCGGCGAGCATGTTCGCGCCGTCGGCATGATTACGATTATAATTTTGGGGACCCGGCTGCCCCTCGGAATTTGCTTTCACTAAAAACCCGCCGAAATCGGGAATGAGTTTATAAATTTCTTCGGCTTTTTTATTCCACCATTGTTGTACTTCCTCGGAAAGGGGATCGGCAGTTTTCAATCCGCCGATTTCAATCGGTGCGCTGAACCGTGCGGTTAAATATACTTTTATTCCGTATGGGCGAAAAACATTTGCAAGCGCTGCAACTTTTAAAAGATATTCGTTTGTTAGAATATGCGCGTTTGCATTTACATTTGTAAGTACGGTCCCGTTAATTCCTATTGAAGCATTTGCGCGTGCGTAATCTTTATATTGCGGATAAATATAATCAGGTAATTTGTGCCAATCCCAAATTGAAAAACCTGCGTACCCGCGTTCGACAGTCCTATTCAAATTATCCCAGTGGTTTAAAAGTCTGATATTAATTTTGGGAGAAGAAGCAATATTTAATTGCGAAATATCTTTGTTTGTTTGAAGCAATCTCAAAAAATGAAAAACACCGTATAAAACTCCAACATCACTGTTGGCTGTAATTACAATTGAATTTTTATCTTTCAATTTAGTAGATAGAATCAAATATCCTTCATTGCCGATGCGGGATAATTGTTCGTCAAGTTTTAATGATGAAAGCATGGAATTGTTTTTATAAACCGAAGTAACAACAACTCCGCATTGATCAACGGAATTTAATTGCGGTATATTTGCGCCGAGTAAACCGTTCAATCCTAATTGTAATTCTTCTTTAATCACATTTATTGTAGAAGAATTTTCATCTGCAATCCATCCTTTAATTAATTCTCTATAAGAATTTAGTTTTTGCTCATCCGCAATTTTATCATACCGGAGCCACAATCTATAACCGTCTTCCGAATGAATATTATTGAAAAAGATTATTGCTAAACAAAGAATTAAAAAAAGTCTTTTCATTTTCATACCTGTAATAATTTTCTCCATAAGATAAGAAAATGAAAGCTACTTTGAAAAATAGAAGGCGAGTTGTGAATTGATTTAAATTAGCGGGGGCGAATAGATGTATATATCAAACCTATATATATTAAAATATTTTTCGATCGCACGCTGCGCTGTTTTTAGATAAGTCGCAGCCGGTACAACCGCTGCAACCGTTGTTGTCTTTTTTGGCTCGTAAATTTTTTATGAATGAAAAAATTACATAACCGACAGTCATAATAATAATAGCAAATACAACTAGATCTTGTGTCATAAATATCCTTTCTTAAAAAATGCTGCCAATATGATAAGTGCCGAAAGCTATAAACCACGCGAGCACCGTAGTGTAAACCATTGTGAATGTTGCCCATTTCCAATTAGCTTCTTTCTTTATTGCCGCAATTACAGCAACGCACGGGAAATAGATCAATATAAAAAGCATTAGGGAATAGGCGACTACAGGCGAAAAAACTTTTTCCCCGATTCGCGGACCGCTTGTAAATACTTGTTCTTGTAATCTGTTTTTAAGATTAACCGAATTCTCGTCTGCAGAGATATCGGATTGATAAAGCACACCCATCGAACCGATAACAATTTCTTTTGCCGCAAGCCCGGTAATAATACTAACGCCTATTTTCCAATCCCAACCGAGCGGTTCGATAACGGGAACGATCATGTGTCCCAATTGACCGATATATGATTTTTCCATTCGTTCGGACTCTCGATCAATTTCAATCTGCACAAGTTGTTCTTCTTTTTGGCTGTCGGATAAATTAACGCTCGCGGAAATATCGTTTGCCATTTTGTCGTAGTCTTTGGAAAATTCAATATCGCGCGGAAAATGACCGAGCGCCCAAATTAAAATAGATGCTGTTAAAATCACCGTTCCCATCTTTGTTAAATACTGAACGCTTTTATTCCACATGTGAACAGTTGTGTTGCGCAGTGTTGGAATTCTGTACGGCGGAAGTTCCATAACAAAAGGAACATCCTGCTTTGCGAAGAATATTCTTTTAAATACAAGCGCTACAAGAATTGCAAGTACTATTCCAATCAAATAAATTGATAAAAGTACAAGTCCTTGATTAGCCGGGAAGAATGCGGATATCAATAAAACATAAACAGGTAATCGAGCGCTGCAAGACATGAAGGGCAGAATAAGCATTGTTAAAATTCTGTCTTTGCGGTTTTCCAAAGTACGCGTTGCCATTACCGCGGGCACATTACAGCCGAAACCCATAATTAGCGGAATGAAAGATTTGCCGTGCAGACCGATTTTGTGCATCAACTTATCCATAATAAAAGCCGCGCGGGCCATGTAACCGGTATCTTCCATAAGTGAAATACAGAAAAATAAAATCAAGATATTCGGAAGAAAAACAACTACGCCGCCAACACCGCCTATAATTCCGTCAACAATCAAATCGTGGAGTGAACCTTCGGGTAAAACATTACCGACGAAGTTTCCGAGTTCGCTAACGCCGGTATCAATCCAATCCATTGGGTAACTGCCGAGCGAAAATGTTAATTGAAACATTACCCATAAAAAGAATATGAAAACAGGGAAGCCCAAATATTTGTTGGTTAGAATTAAATCTATTGAATGGCTGGCTTGACGCCTGTTCAGTTTTTCTTGTTTATATGTTTCCTTAAGAACGCCGTGAATGAAACCGTATTTTGCATCGGCAATAATTGTATCGGATTTTTCTTTATACTCATGTTCAAGTCCGGCAATTTCTTTTTGAGCAAGTGTGAGAATACTTGCTGAGCCCGGTATCTGAGCAATTTGATCTTTGAATGCTTTGTCGTTTTCTACTAATTTGATTGCGGCGTAACGGCAATAAAACAAATCATAAATATTTTTGTTCTTCTTAATCTCGTCTTTCAAACGTTTGATAGATTCTTCAATATTCGTTCCGTAATTAATATGTGCATGGCGTGCAACCGGGTCGCGTTCTTCGTAAACATCTATAACTTTAGAAAATAGTTCTTTTAATCCGGCGCCTTTTGAAGCGACTGTAGTTATTATTGGAATGCCGATTATTTTACCGAGAGCTTCGTGATCAAATTTATCTCCTTTTTCCTCGAGTTCGTCGTACATGTTTAATGCAATTACAACCTTGATATTCATATCCATCAATTGCGAAGTAAGAAATAAATTTCTTTCGAGATTTGATGAATCAATAACATTAACAACAACATCGGGCATTGCTTCGGTAATGTGTTTGCGAACGAAAAGTTCTTCGGGTGAATATTCTGAAATTGAATATGTGCCGGGAAGATCCGTAACATTTATCTTATAACCGTTATGTTTTAAATGTGCCTCTTTAGTATCGACAGTAACGCCGCCGTAATTACCTACACGTTCATGTTTGCCTGTAGCATAATTAAATAAAGTAGTTTTGCCAGAATTTGGGTTGCCAACAAGCGCAACATTTATTGTTCTTGATTTTTCCTTTATTGTTTCGCGCAAATCCTCATCGTGTATTGTGCCTTCAAACGGCTGTGAAAAAAGTGCGTCATAATCTTCGGAATAAAATTTTTTGTGGAATTTTCTTTCATGTCTTCTATGTGAAAAACGACGTCCTCTAAACTTATGTTCATCTGTATTTTGTGAAGCAGTATCGCTTTCTATTTCAGCAAAACGACCTCTTCCAAAACCTTTACCATCTCTTCTTCTCCAAAAACCTCTGTGTCCAATATGCTCTGTGTTTATATTTACATCATGAATAGGCACTACTTCAATTAATCTTGCTTCGTTTCTTCTAAGTGAAACGCGAAAGCCCATCAATTCGTATTCTATAGGATCTTGAAGCGGGGCGTTTTTAATTACTTTAACCGGTTTGCCCTTTACAAAACCCATTTCGGTTATTCGTTTTCTAAAAGCGCCGTGGCCGATTATCTTTGTTATTATTCCAACTTCGTCATTCTGAAGGTCGGAAAGTTGAGCCGATGTTATTTCTTGTGTGTTTTGTGAATTCATAAACATAAAATTACTCTAAAAATTGATTCCAAATCTCATAAAAAATGCAAGAGCGTTATTTAAATTGCTTTCGGTTCCAGCCGGGTTGATTATATATTGAATATCGGGCTGCGCAAAAAGATTTTCTGTTATCGATACTAAGTAAAACATCTCTATTGTTGTTTCGTTTTTTAAAGAACTATCTCTAAAACCAGCGTGGGCAAAAGCAATTCCCATAGCGTCTTCACCTTCATTATCGAATATTCCCGTATAATTTATACCGCCGCCCAAATAGTAATTGTGCGAATTAATATTTGTCGGACTTACGGCTAATTGAGCAAACAAACCCAATCCGCGGTTTTCACTTAATTGAAAAATTCTCTGATCTGCGATTACATAAAAGCCGTAGTTTTTATCAAACACAGTTTCTGTGATTTTCGTTTCGGGACATGTTTCTTTTAAATGCGAATGATAATAATATCCCGCTTTCAAAGTGCCGGGCATATTTCCAAAATTTGTGGCGAGTTGTAATTCCGAAAAAACAAGAACGCCGTCGTTGCTTTTAATATCCCAATTAACATTGTATTGATTGCTTTCAAAATCCTCAGGCAGTCCGTCAAATATTGCGGCTTGAATTTCAACATCCTCACTTATTTTAAATTTGCCAGCGATTCCAATTGCAGTCAACGGAAAAATAGGAACGGGGATGTTATCTGAGATCAAAGAAGGAATTCCGAAAGAACTGTTTATAAAAGAACATGCATATTCACTCGTAACAAATTCACAGTTTAAATCCTGTAACCCGATAGTTATCTCAAATGTTTCGAATGAATGTTTATACCAAAGTTCGTGCAGATATGTATGATTTCCCGCCTCTAAGTTTGAAGCAACTTGAAAATCACCCAGTAATTTTTCCGATGGAGTTCCGCCGTGTGTTGAAGCACCGTTCAGAAAAAATTCTCCACCTTCCCACAAACCTATATTTTTTGTTTCTAAACCGATTTTAATATTTGCCATGCCAAGAAACATGGCTCCGGTTTTTTTTCCGCCTGATACATTGCCTATTACATCACCAATGTAAGATGCTTCGTGTGTAAATATATTTATATTATTTATCGAAAAACTCGAATCAGCTTCACCAAACGGCGATTGCTGCTGTGCATTAATTATATTAATTATTATTGCAAAAAATAACGAGGATAAAAATACATGTTTCATTGCTCCTTTCTCCAAAATTTCAGTAAAATCTGGTAGAAAATTATGGACGGGCAAATCCGGTTACAATCGCCGAAAGATGGGAATCGGGTAGGCATAAATCCCAATAAGTAGGGATTAAAACTACAATTCTATGCTAAGTATAGCAATTTATTGGATTTCACTCGCTTGCTTCGATTGGCAAAACACATTATGTTTAGAGCAACAAAAATTCTTACTTCGATGAAAATTACAAATCATATCAGACTTCAATTCTTTACAAGAACACGGGGTTAATCAAACCCGGTACTTCTTCGGGTATCTTCAAAAAATTTTTGAAGATAGTCTTTTCATAAATTAAGTGTTCAAGGTAACTATCGCCTTTAATGGGTAAGTGGTTTCCATATATGCTAACATTGAATTCAAGGGGGAATTCTATGAATGATTGGAAAAAGGTATTCTTAATTATTTGGACTGGTCAATTATTTTCAACATTGAGCAGTGCCGTTGTTGGTTATGCAGTTGTGTTTTGGTTAAGCGTACAAACTAAATCTGCAGAAGTTTTGGCTTATGCTACTATTGCAGCGTTGTTGCCTCAAATGCTTTTGGGTTTGTTTACCGGAGTATTAATAGATCGCTGGGATAGAAAATTAACGATGATATTCGCCGATGTATTTATTGCTGTCTGTTCAATTATTCTTGGTATATTGTTTTATTTCGGCAAAGTTGAGATCGGATATATTTATTTACTTTTAGCACTCCGCTCCGCCGGAGCCGCATTCCATGTGCCTGCAATGCAGGCTTCGATACCTTTGCTTGCGCCGGAATCTCAACTGATGCGCATCGCCGGAATAAATCAAGTTATTCAATCTATAAGTACAATTGCGGGACCGGCGTTAGCGGCTGTTTTTATAACCGTGCTTGACATGACGTATGTTCTTATGTTTGATGTCTTCGGCGCCGTAATTGCAGTTATTACTCTTGTTGCTGTTGTTATTCCCAATCCTCAAAAATCTGATGTTACTCAAACACCGGATATGTTTAGAGAAATGAAAGAAGGTCTGAAAGAAATTTATTCAAACCGGGGATTGCTGATGATGTTCGTTTTTATGATTGTGATGATGTTTTTTCTTATGCCTATCGCCGCTTTGTTCCCGTTAATGACGCTCAATCATTTCTCCGGCAATACTTATATGATGAGTATTGTAGAAGTTGGGTGGGGCTTGGGTATGCTGCTCGGCGGACTTGTATTGGGTATGCCTAAGTTCAAAGTGAATAAAATTGTTTTGATAAACACTGTGTACATTGTAATAGGAATAACATTTTTATTCTCAGGTATTTTACCTTCTACTGTGTTTTGGATTTTTGTAACGCTTACTTTTATTGCAGGAATTTCAGGCGCGATGCACCACGGTTCTTTTACGGTTGTATTGCAAACCACTATCGACCCGGCTGCGTTGGGCAGGGTATTTTCAATATACGGAAGTGTTACAATGCTTCCTTCAATGATTGGCTTACTTCAAACCGGTTTAATTGCGGATAAAATTGGAATTACAAATGCATTCGTAATTGCGGGAGCTATTATTGCTATAGTCGGTATAGTTTCGTTTTACATTCCTTCAATCCGTGAGTTGACAAAAAAAATGCAAGTAGCGAATAGCTAAAACAGACATTTTAAAATATATCAGAAGTTTTAAACAGAAAACGGCGGAAGTGTTTCCGCCGTTTCTTCTTTTTGTCATTTATTCGTTGACAGCATTTGGGTTTGTTTTATTCTTTTTCCTTCGTCCCCACCAAATCGTAAAACCCGTTATTGGTAAAGTTGCACAAATAAAACTTGCGCCGAAAGCTAAAATTTTTCCGGGCAATCCGAGTATTGCACCGATGTGAATATCGTAATTCATGCGGTGAAGCTTATCGCCGAATCCGGCTTTTTCGTACTTGCCTCCGTGCGGTCCTTTAACCGGAATTTCTTCGAGTGTATATTGATCGAAATAATGATAATCAACTTTGTAGTATGTACCGGGTCTGTGATTTACAAAAATATTTATCGGTGAAGTTTTTGTTAATGGAAACGCAACGTATATTCCCGAACCTTCCGGCAGTTTATCGTAAAATTTTTTCCAGATTATATCAACGGGATCTTTTTCGTTGAATTTAATTTCAGCTTTTGTTGTATCAGATGGCGGATCGTAGTAATCGATAAAGGTTTCGCCGCCGGAAGTGGCCCAATAGAATGATTTAGCGAACCACTCGAATCCCATTACCAAGCCGGTGACGGCTAAAGTTAGTCCTATTAGTAAAATGTAAAAACCGAGAACATTGTGAAGATCGTAATTTTTTCTGCGCCAGCGGGCTTTCCAATTTATTTTAAATCTCTGATTAGCCGCGCCTTTACTTCGCGGGAACCATAGAAATAATCCCGTTACAAGCAATACGAAAAATATTAAGGTGGCGCTCGCCGCAACAGTTTTTCCGGTTTCTTCGGGAAGCCACAAATAATAATGACCGTGAAGAATGAAATGGAAAAAACTTTTTTCGATATCTTCAACTTTTAAAAGCTTGCCCGTAAAAGGATTAATGTGCACGATGTAATAATATTCAGGTTCCAAAGCCCAGAAATAAACCATCGCGCTTTTGTCTTCTTCGCGATAAGTAATTCCGTTTGCCGGGATGCCGGGCAATTCTTTTTCGGCAATTACCTTTAAAGTTGAGGGTGAAAGATGCTGCGAATTTTTCTGCGGTTCGATGTGGTTATAAGGATTAATTAATTCTTCGATTTCTTGTTGAAAGGCAAGTATGCATCCCGTAACACTTAATATAAAAACCACAAGCCCGGATGTGAACCCGAGCCATAGGTGAATTTTGTTGATAATTTTTCGAATCATAATATCCTTTATAAAATAAAATCAATAATGGAACACTGACCCGCTTCGACTTACGTCTTCAGCGAGGCAAGTTCTATATGATGGTTATGATTTATTAAGATTTTTTATCATACTTTTTCATAAAAATCATAAACATCTGTGTGCTATCAATTCTATATCTTGTACTCGAACGTGAGCCGGAAATTACGCGGGGCTTCCGAAATCCATGTGTAAAAATTGTACCATGCTGTCGGCGGAAAACCGGAATAAAGATATTCATTCAATAAATTATTTATTACGAGAGAGCATTTGAATTTATCGTTCTGCCATGAAACGCCGCCGTCGAGACGGAAATAATCCGGTAACTTTTGCGATGAACCGTCCCACACATACCATGAAATTCTATCGATTTGATATTGATATCCGAGCGATAAACCTACGCCGTTTAATACGCCGCCGTTGATTTTATATGTTAGCCATGTATTTTGAATTTGTTTGATGCTTCCCGGCGTTTCGTTGCCAACAATATTCGGATCTGTATCTTTAGATATTTTTGAATCTGTGAACGCGTAATTTATTGTTACACCTAAACCCGGAATTATTTCACCGACAATATCAATTTCGATTCCCTTGGTTTTTATTTCTCCAAGTTGAATTGAAAAATCTATATGCGCGGGATCAGCCGTGAGCACATTTGTTTTTGTTATTTGATAAAGTGATAAAGTCGAATTCCATTTTCCGCCGAACCAATCTCTTTTAATTCCTAATTCAACATTGGAACCTTTGACGGGCTCGAAATGATTGCCGAAAAAATCGGTACCGCTTTGGGGAACATACGATTGATCATACAAAGCATAAACAGAAGTTTTGTCGAACACTCTCGCGCTGATTCCAAAACGCGGTGTAAAAACACTTTCGTAAGGTTCGGCATCAATTTGCGAATGTGTATATCTGCCTGCGATTGTTAAACGCAATTTATCTTCGAGGAAACCGATTTCATCCTGTAAATACAATGCTTCGTAATTTCCTTTCTCGGTATAATTGGTTCTGTTCTCAAGACTTCGTGAAAAATCATAAACCGGAATTTGACCGGGAGTCAAACCGTAAACCGGGTTGTAAATATTCAAATCCGGCAGAAGCCCGGCGTAACCAAAATCGGCTATTGAATTTTTGTTGCCCAAATCCAAGCCGGCAAGTAATGAATGAGAAACTTCTCCGGTTTTGAATTTTCCGTTCACATAAATTTGGCCGAGAGTATGCCTGTTGCGCGAATCCCATGAATAAAGATGTCTAATCATGTTGCCTGCTTCGTCAATCGAACCAGGCCATACATCGTAACCGCGGACGAAACCATCAAAGTAGCCAAGCTGTGCGGTAATCTTCCACTTATCTGAAATCGAGTGATTGAAATAAACAAACATGCTGTGGTCGGTAATTACACACGGATCAATATTCGGTTCGTACGGCGAGAAATTTACCGGAACATCCTCGTAACCTTTGCCGGAGAAAGCATAACTCGCAGGCTGTAAAAATTGCGAAAACTGATATGTGTATTCAAATGTTACTGAAGTTTTATTGTCGAAATAATATTTAAGAACAGGCGCTATTAAATATCGGTTGTTGTAATCATAATCAACATGGGAATTTTTTAATTGTCCCATAAGATTTAACCGGTATAATAATTTCCCTTCATTATCTATATGGCCGTCAAAGTCTGCGGAAGCGCGGTAAGTGCCGTAACTTCCAACTGTAACTTCAATATTACGTTGCGTTGTACCGGTTGGTTTTTTTGTAACAACATTATAGAATCCGCCGGGCTCGCCGTTTGCAAGCATAAATCCCGCTGGTCCTTTAACAAATTCAACACGTTCAACAATCGCCATATCTTCTACAAGAGGTCCCCAAGTTGTAGCGATGTTCATACCGTTTCTGTATCCCGGAATATGATCGCCGCGAGTATAAAGGCGCGCATAAATATTATCCCAATGTTCAACGCGGCTAACACCGCTAACATTTCTTGTAACGCCTTCAATCATGTTGAATATCTGCTGATCCTTCAAAAGTTTATTTGTTACTACCTGTATGTTTTGTGGTATATCGAGAAGGTCGGTTTGCATTCTTAAACTCGACGAAACATTTTCGGCTTTATACGAACCGTTTTGTCCCGACACCGTTACTTCACTTAATTGAACGGATTTTTCCCTTAAAATTATATTCGGTAGTGATGTAATTTCCCCGGGTTTTACAAAAGCAGTAATTTCCCGCGTCTCAAATCCGATTGAGGAAATTATTATTGTGCATGTACCGGCATCAATATTTGAAATGGAAAAACTTCCATCCGAATCGCTGGAGGTACCGTTTGTTGTTCCTTTAACAATGATGTTCGCAAACGGAACAGCGCGGTCGTTCGATGTTAGGACTTTTCCTTTAATTATACCTTTATTGTTTTGTGCATTTATGAAAGTTGAAATAAGAAACAAAACCAAAATACTTCGAAGAAATATTTTCATTGTAAATCCTTCCTTATAAAAAATAAATATGATGTAAGCTTTTGATTATGCGAGTCATGCCTGCGGTTCTTTCTATACCGGTAGAAAATTTTTTTTCGGTTTAAATAAGCTCTTTAAAATTAGATTTGAATCGAAGTGCTTTCAATCGCCGATTTGCGGGATATTTTATGCTTCAATCCCATTTAATGGGGAGAAAAATTTTATTGGTTGGAGTAGTCTTCTATTTGTATAATCTTGTTCGAGATAGCATAGATGGTTAAACCTGATTGACTTTTAATGCCGGTCTTTTGAGATATGTTTTTTCTGTGGCTTACTACGGTATGTATGCTAATAAAAAGTTTATCGGCAATTTCTTTGTTTGAGAATCCCGCTACCAAAAGTTTTAATACTTCTATTTCCCGGTCGGATAATTGTTCGTGTTCCGTGTGTGTTGTGTTATTGATATTCTCGTTGTTTAATTTATTAATTAACCCGATAATTGTTTCCGGTGAATCGGTAATGTGGATTATTTTGTCAAACAACGCCAACATTTGCTGATTGAAAAAAGTATATACAAGCGCAACCCAGCATGTATTGGGATTTATTTTTTTTAATGATATAAATTCTCTATCCTTATTTTGGATTTGTGAAGGATTAATAATAACAACACCGAGACTTTCTTTTCTTAGGATATTTTCAATATCGTTAAGATTATCGGTACGAAACAATTTAAAATACTGACCTGATTTTGAGAATACATTTGAAAGTCCTTCGTGGATAACCTGTGATGGTTCGAGTACCGCAATATTTACAAGTTTTTTATTCAAGATAAACTTTTTTCTAATCTGTCGATTAAAGGCATTAATATGGTTTCTTCAATTGTGGAGTGAATTGCCAAATCGTATTCAAGTTCAAACAAACTTACGATAATTTTTCTTCGAAGTACCCTGTCATTCTGCACAGGTACATATTTTAATAAAAGTTCTTTAAGGTCATTTAGCTTCGATTCAATATCGGTATGGTGTTCGCTGTATTCATTAACCGAAAAATCTTTTTTTGTAATTGTCTTTTGTGAATTTTCGTTTTTTAAAAGTCCATAAAAGTAGGGGAAAGCGGTTACATTTTCGTATGATAAATGTTCTTTCACTTCTTCAAAATATTCATTGAAAAATTTATCAATCAATTTAATTTCCGGCGAATTATTTTTAGAATATAATTCTTTGATCAGACTGTTCAATTCCGGGTATTTTTCATTCTCGTAGTAATTATGCGAGTTTTTCAAATACATAATTATGTTTTCAATGTCGCTGTTTGTAAAATCCTCTTCGCCGGATAAGTGAAAACCGTTATACAAATTTGCAAATGACACAAAAACCTTTACGCTTATATTGTTTTCGTCACACAATTGTAAAACAGTTTTTTCGTGCACGATAAAATTTAACCCGAAATGTTCCATCAATAATAGTATCGACGGATTTTCAAAAATGATATCCGTCATTTTCATTTCAGGGACGATGAATTTTCTGTTGGTTTGGTACATGTTCTTTCCGGGTAATATTTCTAAACTTTTCTTTTTATGATAACAATAAATTACTTAAAATAATTCATGATTAATTCCCGCCACGAATTTCACAAATTAAATATGGCGCTCATTTATTTTTTAAATTCATTTGTGTAATTCGTGGCAATCTTTGGTCACGTATCTTACCCATGCCGCTAATTCGCACGGACACCTTTGCCGAGTATTCGTTTCAAAAATTTTCCCGTGTATGATTTATCATTTTCCGCAATTTCTTCCGGTGTGCCGGTAGCTACTATATAACCGCCTTTATCGCCGGCTTCCGGACCTAAATCTATTACGTGATCCGCACATTTTATTATATCAAGATTATGTTCAATAATAACAACTGAATTTTTATTTGCTATTAACATTTGAAAGCATTTTAAAAGTTTACCGATATCATCAAAATGTAAACCGGTTGTTGGTTCATCAAATATAAAAAGCGTGTGCTGGTTTTTTTTCTGCTGTGTTAAATTATATGCAAGTTTAACTCGTTGTGCTTCACCCCCGGAAAGTGTAGTTGACGGCTGTCCGAGCTTTATGTAACCGAGTCCAACATCCGAAAGAACTTTTAAAATGGATGTTATTTTGTCGTGATTCACAAAAAACTCGACGGCTTCGTCAACGGTCATGCTTAAAACATCAACAATATTTTTACCGCGGTAAGTTATTTCGCGAACTTCCTTTTTAAATCTTGTTCCTTTGCAATCATCGCATTCAAGATAAAGATCGGCGAGGAACTGCATTTCGATTTTAACATATCCTTCGCCCTCGCATGTATCGCATCTTCCGCCTGGAACATTGAATGAAAAATATCCCGGTTTATATCCGCGGGATTTTGCCTGCGGGGTTGCGGCGTAAAGCTCGCGTATCAATTCAAAACCTTTAACATAGCTTATCGGATTTGAGCGCGGTGATTTCCCGATAGGAGATTGATCTACAATTTCAACATTATCAACGTAACGTGCGCCTTCTATTGAATCGTACTTGCCGAGTTTTGGAGGATTGCCGCCCTGGGCTTTTATCAATCCGCCGTAAAGTATATCGTGAATTAATGTACTTTTCCCCGAACCGCTTACGCCTGTAATAACAACAAGTTTTTTGAGAGGGAATTCAACCGAAACATCTTTTAAATTGTTTTCACGTGCGCCGCTAATTTTTATTATCTCGGTTTCTTTTGTGTTTTTTGTTTCGGGAATTGGAATTGAAAGGTTGCCCGATAAATATTTCCCCGTTAGCGAATTATCATCTTTTAAAATCTCGTTATAAGTTCCATGCGCAACAATCTCTCCGCCGTGAATACCGGCGCGAGGACCCATATCAAAAACTAAATCGGCTTCACTCATCATTTCGGGATCGTGTTCAACAACTAAAACAGTGTTGCCGAGATCGCGTAGTGATTTTAAAATTTTAATAAGCTTCATATTATCGCGCGGATGCAAGCCGATTGACGGTTCATCCAAAACATAAAGAGTACCCATTAATGCAGAGCCGAGCGAAGTGGCAAGATTTATTCTTTGTGTTTCGCCGCCGGATAATGTGCTACTCAACCTATCGAGTGTTAAATATCCCAAACCGACATCATTTAAAAAAATTAATCGTTTAACAATTTCATCATAAATTCTTTGCCCGATTGCTTTTTCATTTGAATTGAGCTTCAGCGATTTAAAAAACTCGTAAGATTTTTCAATCGACATGGAAACAACGTCGTGAATTGATTTTCCGTAAATCATAACTTGCAATGCTTCTCTTCGCAAACGTGAACCTCGGCAGGCAGAACAAGTTGTGTAACCCCTGTATTTACTCAATAAAATTCTTATGTGCATCTTGTAAGTTTTTTCTTCAAGGTGTTTAAAGTATCCGTCGATACCGGCGAATCCCGTAAACCCTTCTTTAACAAGTTTGAATTGTTCCGCCGTTAAATCTTTAAAAGGAATATTTAAAGGAACTCTTCCGTTATTTGTACGAATCAAATCCCGCAAATATTTACTGAATTTAACCGTTCGCCACGGCGCTATTGCACCTTCGCTTAAACTTAAATTTGGATTAGGCACAATCAAATCCATTTCGTAACCCATTGTTTTGCCGAAACCCTGGCAGACGGGGCAAGCACCGAACGGATTATTGAAAGAGAAAAATCTCGGCTCAGGTTCTTCATATCTTATTCCGCAGCATTCATAAAATCTTGTAAAGTTTTTTATTTCATTTGTATCAGCGTTAATAATTGCTAATCTGCCTTCGCCTTCTTTAAATCCTGTTTCAATTGATTCGGCAAGTTTCTCTCTAACTTTTCCTTTTTGAATTTTGAAACGGTCAAGTACAACTATTAAATCTTTTTTGCTTTTCGGGAGTTTATGGTCTTCATTTAAATCAATTAACTTATTTTTGATCAATATTCTGAAAAAACCTTTTTTCTTTAAAAGATCAAATTCTTCCTGGACGGTTCTGCCTTCATGCGAGTGAATGGGGAAGCCGAGATAAAATCTATTTTCTTCACTTTGAGTTTCAAGCCATTCGGAGACAGTGCCGGTTGTATCTTTTTTTACTTCTCTGCCGCAGCTGAAACAAATTGTTTTTCCAATCCGAGCAAACAACAAACGGAGATAATCGTAAATTTCTGTAGATGTTCCGACAGTTGAACGCGGATTTCTTCCGCCGGTTTTTTGTTCGATTGCAACCGCCGGTGAGATGCCGTAAATAAAATCCACTTCTGGCTTGTTCATTCTTTCAAGGAACTGCCGCGCATACGATGATAAACTTTCTACGTAACGGCGCTGCCCCTCTGCGTAAATAGTATCGAATACAAGAGATGATTTCCCGCTTCCGCTTACGCCGGTGAAAACAACTAATTTATTGCGGGGAATTTCTAATGATATATTTTTAAGGTTATGCTGCCGCGCGCCTTTTACTGTTATTTTATTTTCTTGCGTGGGTTTATTATTAGTCTTCATTTCGTGATTTTTCTTCAAATAGTAACGTGCAAATTACAAAAATGGAAAATACAAATTGATAAAAATTTAGGTAGGAATTTAAGTTATTCAAATCCCGGCTTTTAATACCGGGATTTTCAAAAAGTTATTTCTTTGCAGAACTCATCTTGTTTTCAAGCTTTAGCAGTTCTTTAATTTTATTATCCAACAAATCGTTTTGCTTTTTAAGTTCTTCAAGTTTAGAATCTATTTCATTTTCGTATTCAACTTTATTCCAATAGCCGCGTTGTTCAAAATAACCTTTAAAAAGCCAATTGTGTTTTAGTGCCTCTATATTTTCTGCAAGAGATGAAGTTGCCATACGCGCATCATCCGATGTTTTAGTAAGATTTGCAACCATAGTTTTAACAGAATCCGCAATTTTCTCATCCGATATTAAAGCACCTAAAGTACCTTTGCCGTTATTAACTCTTTCAATAATTTGGCGTACATCAACTATAGCTGTATCCACACTTGTAATAATTGAATTTATGCTTGACGTCATTTCAATAATAATATCGGATACACTGGTTAATCTTTCGGTTACGGCGGTCAAACTTTTATCGGCATTATAAGTTATATCTACTGCGGCTTCGTACAGTCTGTCGTCATTAACAATTTTACCGATTGTACCTTCGCCGTTATTTACTTTCACAATTATTTCGGAAAGGTTTTTTGTTAGTTCGCTTAAATATGAAATAGTAGATTCTGTTTGCTCCATAATAGCAGAAAGATTTAACGGATTTTTGGATTTAACAATTCCGCCTTCAATAATTTCAGCCATTGCTGATGACCCGGCAGATATTGTAACAATTTTTTTGCCGACAAGTCCCTCTGTCTCAATAGCAGCTTGGCTGTCTAACCGAATAAAATGTTTTAAATCGTTATCTATTCTCATTTTAACTTCTACGTTGCCTGACTTTTCATCAACAAGTTCAATATTACTTACGCTTCCAATATCGTAACCGCTTAAACGTACAGGTGCACCGGGTTTTAATCCTTCAATCTGGTTAAAGTAAGCTTTAATCTCGATTGTGCCGGTGAATAATTTTTCTTTGTTCCCCAAAAGAAAAATTGAAATAACAAGAAGTACGGTTCCGATAAAAATAAAAATACCGAGCCGTGCGCCTTCAAGATTTTTTAACATCTTTTTCTCCCGCTAAACTTTAATTAATTCGTGACTGAAAAAGTTTTTCAAGAACGGATCATCTGAATCTGTCAGATTTTTTATTGTTCCTTCGTAAGCAATTTTTGCATCCTTAAGGAATATTGCGCGGTCGGCAATTATTTCCGCGCAGATTAAATCGTGCGTTACTACTATTGAAGTCATTTTTAGTTTCTTCTGCAAATTTAATATTAACTCGCTGATTTCTTTTGATGTAATCGGATCGAGCCCGGTTGTCGGTTCATCGTATAACATTAATTCCGGGTCGGTAATTATTGAACGTGCCAACCCTATTCTTTTTTTCATTCCGCCCGAAAG
>CAZRMG010000018.1:0-16545 GCA_964601095.1 uncultured Melioribacteraceae bacterium
GGCACCGCTGTTTGTTAAACCGATTTCTTCATCAAAAATAAATCTTGATCTGTAATTAGAACCCGAAAAAAAAGCCCGCACAAAGCGGGCTTTTAATCTCAACAACAATAAAAAATTAGATGAATAACAATTGAATTATTATGAAAATCGGCAGCAATACGATTAACGAAAATTTATACATATATGCAAAAAAGCTTGGCATTTTAATATTGTTTTCCTCTGCAACGGCTTTAACCATAAAATTTGGTCCGTTGCCGATGTACGTCATACTGCCGAATAATACAGCCGCAACCGAAATAGCTTTTAATATTTCCTCTGGAATTCCGGCAACTAAAGTTCCGGTTGTAATCCCCAACCCTTTTGCAAGCTGATGGAAAGTAACAGCTGTCGGAGTATTATCAAGGAAGCTGCTTAATACACCAGTGTAATAATAAAATTGATTTGCAAAAGTTACGCCGAGACTTTTAGCGTTGGCTTCAAGAAAGAGCAAGCACGGAACCATAGTAATAAAAATACCGAGGAATAGATAAGCAACTTCTTTAATTGGTTCCCAAGTAAAGTTGTTTGATGTTCTTACAAGTTTTGTTGTAAAAAGTATCGATAGAATTGCCATACCAACTATTACTGCTTCTCTAATGAATTTGTAATATTCATTATGTTCTATAAAAGGAAGATACTGCGGATTCAAAAACGCAACGGCTAAAACAACACCAATAAGCCAAATGAAATTTAATTTTCCTTCCAATTTAATCGGGCGGATATTCGTTGTGTCGCGCTTAATTGCTGTTGCCGGTTCTTTCTTGTAAAAGTAAGAATCCACTATGAAATAAATAATTAACAACAATGCATTGGAAACAAACCACTCAGGCCCAAGTTTAAGAAACCATGTAAACGGTGCGCCGCGTAAATACATCATGAACAAAGGCGGATCGCCGAGAGGTGTAAGTAAGCCGCCGCAATTAGCAATAATTCCTATGAAGAACAATATTGTGTGAACTTTAAATGTTCTTTCTTTATTTGTCTGAATAACAGGACGAATTAATAACATCGCCGCGCCGGTGGTTCCCATGAAAGACGCAAGAACAGCTCCGATGCCGAGGAATAAAGTATTGATTGTTGGTTTTGCCTCGATGTCGCCGGATAAATAAATCCCTCCTGTAATTGTGAATAAAGCGCCAAGAAGAATTAAAAAAGGTACATAATCAAAAAGCATAGTTTCGTAAAGACGATGCCAGAAACCGGCAGTGAGAAGATATATTACGGTAGGAATGCTTAACGCTACTGCAATTATAAGTTTGTTCGAATTCTTTTCCCAAAAGTGATTCCAGAATAATGGGAAGATCGCGATTGACAAAAGCATTAATAAAAACGGCACAAGACTTAAAAGCGGGATTGAAATAGAATGTGTTTCCATGATGTCCAAATAATGTTATTTAAAGTTGTGCAAAACTATACGACGGTGTCCTAATAAGCAATAAAAATTTTTACTGTCGCTTAAAATAATTAGGCCCGGAGCAGCTTCCGAGCCGTTTAATGAAGGTATAAATTGTTATTTGCCGGATTTAAGAAGGTCTCTTATTTCACCGAGAAGTATAACTTCTTCGGATGGTTTTGGCGGAGCCGCGGGCTTAGCTTCTTCTTTTTTCTTCATAGAGTTCATAGCTTTTATAACCATAAAAATAGCCCAAGCAACAATTATGAAATCGATAACAGTGTTAATAAAGACACCATAATTAATTGCAACAGCTGGAGAATTTTCAACGGCCTCTTTTAGTATTATTGTAAGATTGCTGAAATCGATACCGCCGACAAGCAAACCAATTGGCGGCATTATAACATCATTAACAATAGAGGAAACTATTTTTCCGAATGCAGCACCAATGATTATACCAACGGCCATGTCAACTACATTACCGCGCATTGCAAATGATTTAAATTCTTGTAGAAGTTTCATTTTTCCTCCGTTATGAAATTAATAAATATAAATCCGGTTATTGTTTGGTTATATTATTTTTATAAAGCCAATCCGAAACTAATGAAGCAGAATCAAAATTACCGTGACCGCCGCCGTCTATTTTTATAAAGTCGATTTTATACCCGGCGGAATTTAGTTTATCAACAAATTTTTCGGTGTGTGATATATTTAACGAACGATCATCGGTTCCGTGTAAAACAAAATAAGGAATGGAGCTTTCTTTGATTAATAAGTTATTCATATTGTATTCAGGATTATCGTCAACGAAATTGAACGGAATGCCTGAAATCACTATTCCTGCATCAAACAAATCCGGGTATAATAATCCGTAACGCCAAACACCGTATCCTCCCATAGAAAAACCATACAAAATAACTTTATCAATATTAAAAAGCTTTTTAACAGAATGTGCTAATTGAATAATATCTTTTTCCGTATCGCCCACATACCACGAGCTTAAATCTCTTCCTCTTGGCGCAATAAAGACAAACTCGCTCTTTGTAAAACTCTTTGCAGCGTTTTTAATACTTTTTATTTCGTCAACTCCGCTGCCGTGAAGAACAAACATAATATTATACTTTTTGTTGATATCGAAATTTTCCGGTAGTAGAACGGAAAACGGCTGAAGAGTTGAATCTATCGTTGAGTTAAACGCGCATAAAACATAACCAGAGTTTTTAAAGATTGTTTTCTCGTTTGTAAATTGATTCATTAAGTCGGATAAGGTTTCAAATTTATTTTTAATACCGGAAATATTTTCGCGACGGCTAAAATTATCTATCAATTTTCTTAATTCGTTAACGTGATAGATTATTGTTTGTCCACTTATTTTAATTTCGTCATTCTGCGTCATTTCAGTTAATAGCTTAATCACTCGCGAGGACTGTTCAAAATTATCTTCGCTGTATTTGTAAATATTGTCATTCCATTTTGTGGTATCGTTCAACTTTGCAGTAATCGTGTATAAACCGTTGTTCTTCGGAAGCTTTACCGAATATTTGATTTTGTTTATTCCCGGCAATAGAGTTTTTGTAAAAGACTTTTTTATTGGTGTTATTCCATCGCTCGATATTACAACACTAATTCTTGATTTTACTTTTTTTGTACTTCTTATAAAAATATCGATTGAATTCTTCCTGCTGTTTGTAACGCGTTCCTTAATCTCGCCGGTTATAAAGTTGTTGTGTTTTTTTGCAAACGAAAATTTGACGGGCAAAAATCTTCTTAGATTTGTTCGCTCCGTATCGTAATCGTCTTCAACAAGTTTTTGTATGATGCGCGACCCGTCGTCGTTTTGACTAATATATACAATGTTAATTCCGGCAATGTTGTTTTTAATGGGGTGGAAAGGATAAACATTATTCCAAGGAATTCTAATTTTATAATGAGCGGTTTTACTTGTTGAGTCAATAATAATTTCGGGAATTGGCGGCGCATCATAATCGGGAAAATAAATTCCATCTTTATTAACCAATACAGAGACGGGTTTTTTGTTTTCGATAGAAAAACCAAAACCGTAAAATTTATTTGATATTTCTGTTTCGTTTTTATCGGGTGTAACAAAATTTATATAGAATCCATCACCGTACCGCCAGCTTCTTTCGCCGTCTTTAAAATGATTATACTTTACATCGGCTTCTATTAATAATTCGTGAGTGTTAAACGAAATTAAAAGATCAACTTTTGGAATAAGAGCATATGCAGGTAGAGATAAAGAAGTCCATAAATTTTCTTGTATTAATAATTCTTTTGGAATAGAGGTTTGACATAAAAATAGTTTCGATGAAAAAATAAAAAGTAGAAAAATAAATTTGAGAATGGGATTCATGTTTTACCGGGAAAAGTATTTAAAAATTGTATGATTATTAACCGTCGTATTCGTCTAAAAATTTTTCGGCGTTTAAAACTTCCTGACAGTTTACAAATATTTTGAAACCGCTCTCTTGAAGTTCATCTGCTTCTCGAATTGAATAATTATTTATAAGATCTAATGAAACATAGGGATGGTGCGGAAGAAATTTTGAAAATAAATATGGGTGGAGTCCGGTTGATTTTAGATAGTCAACAATTCTTTGTGCGCGTCCAGCGTCTTCCTCTTCAAAAACACAAACCTTGCCCTCCAAAACCTCGTAATCACTGTGTTCGTTGCATAAAAAATGAATATCGTTTACAAATAATCCACAATCTTTGCAGAAGGGCTCCATACAAATAATGCAAACGCCTTCGGCATGAATGTTTTTGTGTTTTATACATTTAACATCTTCAAGAAACAAAGTACCGCATTCGGGGCAAAAATCATCGTCTTCTTTTACCGGGTGATTGCAAAAAGAGCATATTGAGTTTTTGTTTTCTTCCATTAATTTTTTCTTTTCTTTGATTTAACATATAAAAATAAAAACAACACCTCAAGAAATTATTGTTTGAGTAAGAAAAGAAAATCTATTGGATAAAAAAAGACCGGGATTAAACCGGTCTTTTGTTGACGTAATATATTGAATTAGAAGTTGGCTACAGCCATTAAGTACAACCATGTTGAAGTATCTTTGCCGCGTCTTTCCTTAAAAATATCGCCCGGCATAAACATAGAAGCGCCGCCTTCAAACGTTATGTTAGAATTGTATTTGTAGCTTGCAACAAAATCAACTTCACTTCCGAAGCTTTTTGAAGTAGAACCGTTTATAAGCATGTAATCCTGGTTTGCTTGAAAAACATGAAAATGTAAATTTAGTTTTAATGCTTCAAGGGGGTTAAATCCAACCTTGCCGACGATATCCATAATACCGAGACCGTAGGTGTCGTTAACAAGATTTACAAAATAATCCATGTATCCAAAATATTTGTGCCCGGTTCCGTATAGCGATGCATATGTTTTGTAGTCATCGTCCGCAGGATTATCGTCGCCGCTTGTGTAATCTATTTGTGCGCCGATGAATGGTTTTAGATCGCTTTCAAAAGTATAATTGGCCGCATATGAAAGAATGAAAGCAGAGATTGTTTGTTTTCTGTTGCCCGCAAAAATTTTACCAGCTTGGTATCCGGCATCTATTTCATGATTGAAATTGCCGAGCGTACCTTTTATATAAGTTCCAAGAGTAAATCGGCTTAATAAATCTGTAGGGCTTGATCTCTGCCAAATAATCTGCGGCTGGATTTTATAGTTTTTTAATCCGCCGATATCAAAGGTTAATCCATAAACCGATTGATCGAGAGAGTCGCCGAAGTTTGCTCTTTCAAATTCCTTTAACGCGAAGAAGTCAATATTAACGGCATCGGTTTTTAAAGAAAATACTCCTCCGCCGAAAGCTCTTCCGACATTATTCCAATTAACCGCACCGATGAAACGTTCGGAACCGTAAGAAACTTCCATTCTTCCGAGTTTTACATCGATCGGCAAATCAAAAATATTTACTACTTTAAAATAAGCCTGGTGAAGATCAAGATTTTTTGTGTTGGTTGTTGTTGTTGCTTCTTCACCAAAAGTCCGCGAATCTTGAATTTGTACAAAACCGCTTATGTTTTTTGACGGAGAAAATGTCAACCCCAATCTTGTTCTAAAAACTGTAAATGTGTTTGGAAGTGTAGATGATTTGAAATCTTTACTGTCCATTTCGAAACGAGGACGAATTTGTGCCGAAAACTTCAGGGCGTCTTGAGCGTTTAAATTAACAAACGACAAAACAATAAACGTTAATAAAAGTATTTTTTTCATTTTAGCTCCTATTGAAAAACAATTTACATCGTCATTTATCCAATTCTAATAACTAATTAACGTACCTTGTCGTTCTTTTGCTTTTTTATCCCATTCAACCGCAGTGGTTTTTAGAAAATCTTCTTTATCCTTTTTGAGGTCATTCATATCAAGGCCGATATACTTTTGAGCTTTGTCCTTTGACGAAACATCGGGAAGAGCTACGGGATATTTCATTCCGTGCTTTACAAGAATAAGAGCGATTTCTTTTCTCGCTTCTTCAGCTTTTTGTATTGATGTACCGAGAACCCTCATCGCTTCAACCGGCGAATGAAAACCAACACCATTTGCCGCGGCAACCCAATCCCATCTCCATTGAGCATGACGGATTAATTTTAAAGCCGGTTTCATTTCGGCTTCTGTTGCGCCGTTGTCCCACGCAATCTTTGCTTCCATATGAACAGTTGCTAAAGTTTTTTCTGCAAGTTTTCTTAACTCCATAATCTTATCCTGGCGTTCGTAAACATTGTCTATTAACTTCTGAGTTTTTTCTCTATGACAAACCTGGCAGGAATTTTCAACATTATTTAACGGGCTTTGAATGTGATGATCCGTAAATTTAACACCGCCCTCTGTTTTGTAAGGCATGTGACAGTCCGTGCAAGAAACTCCGCGGTCGGCATGAACACCTGTCATAAATAATTCATAATCCGGGTGTTGCGCTTTCAGCATTGGTGTGCGGCTAAGCTGATGCGTCCAATCTGTAAACTCTATTTCATCATAATATTTTTCCATCGCGTCTGCGCTGAATCCTTTATCCCACGGGAAGGTTAAATATTTTTCTTCCTTTCCTTTGAAATAATATTCAACATGGCACTGCGCGCAAACGAGGGAACGCATTTCATTGTGCGTAAAACTTTTAATGTCTTTACCCTGTCTTTGGAATGCTTCAATTAAAGCCGGGCGTGTAATTCTCAAATCCATTGTTTTTGGATCATGACAATCCTGGCATCCAATAGGATTAACAACTTCGTGACCAAGATCTTTCCACTTTGATTTATAGAATTCTGCTACTCCCATTTTTTCCATCATACGAGGAACATCGGGACTTTTACACGTCCAGCATGTTGCAGGCTGTGGACTATTTTTATTTCCGCCGGTTCTCAAAATATGTCTTATATCTTTAATTGCATAAGCATGTCCGCGCGGAGAATTATATTCTTTAGAGAAAGCATAACCCGCCCACATAATTACAAGCTCAGGGGAATCTTCAAGATAATCACGCATCGTTGAGCCGGCATATTTGCTTGCGTAAGTTGTGTCAAGTGTTTGGCGGAAAGTTTCGTATTCTCGCGGGTAATTTTCGCCCCAAACTTCGTTCCGTGGCTCCCAATCCGCAATTGGTTTTACCTGCTGAAGAGTGAAGGATTCGCCGCGCCGCTCAATAATTGACGAGGCAAATAATCCGAGTAAAAAAACAACCACAACGGAAACTAAAAATAAAACCCAGCCAAGCCAAGGTTTGTTCTTTAATATTTCTTGAATTGATTTCATGTTTATTCCTTTGATTGATAAATTATTTTTTTTCGGATTCTGTACCGGCTGTAAAGTCTTCAAGCCATTTTGGCACAACAGGATTTAACGAAGGAACGCGCGCATACGGTGTTGATGACAAGCTGTTTACTCTTCCGTGCGGTGTGTCGCGGTGGCATTCCCAGCAATATTTTTGTGTTTGATCTTCAACACTTGCATTGTTAATTGACCGCAGCGCAATTGGATGAATTAAGTTGGAATGACAGCGTATGCAGTTTTCCTGAACGGCATCTTTGCCTGCCTGTTTAATTTGAATTACTTGAGGTTCCCAACGCATTGTAAAATAAGTTGCGTGGCGTAAACCGTCGTTTGCCTTGAACCAATATTTACGAATAAAATTATCCTGGGGAACATGACAGTCATTACAAGTGGCTACTTTTCCGTGGCTTCCCCGTTGCCAAGTTGCATAATAACTATTCATAACGTGGCAGTTTACGCACGTTTCCGGCTTGTCTGATAAATAAGAAACAGCGTTTGAAATATATAAAACGTAAAAGCCAAGACCTGTAAAAATTCCAAGAACAATGATTACTGCAAAACGCCATTTGGGAGGGGGAATAAATGTTTTAATCAATTTTAAAATTTTATTCGCGCCGGTGTTTTTGAGACTCATGCTTTTGTTCCTTTGCAGATTCTTTATTCAACTTTTTTATATCCGAAGTACTGGTCGGATGACCAATTGATTCAATATCTTTATGAAACTCCAAGTAAGTCTCTATGGGAACATTGTTTTGCCATTTGCCGCTAAATATACCAATTCCGGTTATAGAAATAAAGATTAGAATCACACCAATAACAATTAGTTTTTTATTTATAGGTCTTTTTGTAAAAACATTTTTTACCTCAAGAGTATCTGCTACAGGGCATGCATCAACACAACTTAAACAAGACGTACATTCATCAGAGCGTACGGTCAATACTTTATCTACTTTTATGAAAGATGGACAAGCTTTAGAACAAAGCTCGCAGTCAATACAAGTATCTGGATTCCTTTTAATTTTTGCAGGACTCAAAAACCCGATTAAGCCTAAAAGCGCTCCATAAGGACATAAATATCTACACCAGAAATTTCTTATTAGTATTGATAACACAAAGAGAACGGCAATTACAATCAAAGCAAAACGCGAGATGTTTGCGAAGAAATACCACATCTTAACATCGGACATTATATTATATGTACCGCTTAAAAAATAATTAAGAGCAACGGCGCTCATTGAAAATATCGCGTATGCGAAAAAAGCGAGCAATAAATATTTTAAGCTGCGCAAAGGATAATCGATAATTGCAGGCAGCTTAACTCTTCTTTTGAAAAGTTTTTTCCACATCCTTTCGCCGAAATCGCCAACAAGCTCGGATAAAAACCCAACCGGACAAAACCAACTGCAGAATGATTTTCCGAATACAAAAGACACACCGACAATTGCGAGAAAAATAAAAAATCCTGCCGGGTGAACATTATGAATTTCGCCGGTTTGAAAAAAAAATACAACACTCATCAATGCGGAAATTGGCAAGAACCCTTCAACGCCGGGCGGACGCGCCGGCGAACCAGTTGCACCGCTTGATTCTAAAAAAGTTATAAAAAAATAAAACTCTATTCCTATCCAAATGCATAACAGCGCAAAAGCGGACTGTACATAAAACCTGTAAGTCTGAATTGATTTGGAAGTATTCTTTATTATTTTCTTCTTTTCTTTCAAGATGACCTTTCTATAAACAGAATTATAATTCTGTATTAAAAATATCGGATTGCTATATCTTTGTCAAATTCATTTAAATGAAGAGTCGTTTTAACAATATTTTACAATATGAAAATTTGCCGAAAGATAACTAATTTGTTATTTTATAGCAGACAAAAAAATCTGATAAGGTAAAAATGAAACGTAAAATTATTTCTATAAATGAAGATTTGTGCAACGGATGCGGAGAGTGTGTTCCCGAATGCCACGAAGGCGCACTTCAAATAATAGATGGCAAAGCCAGATTAATAAGCGATTTATTTTGCGATGGTCTGGGCGCCTGTTTGGGATTTTGCCCAACCGGCGCACTTGAAGTTGAAGAACGTGATGCCGAACCGTATAACGAAAAAAAAGTTATGGATACTATAGTTAGGGGCGGACAAAATGTTATCAAAGCTCATTTGAAACATTTAAAGGATCATAAAGAGTTTGGATATTTTACAGAAGCGATAGACTATTTAAATGAAAACGGTATTCCCATTCCAGCAATAGAAGAAGAAATTCAAAATCACCGGCAGGAATGTTCGGGTTCTCAAGAGAAAAAAATTGATAATAAAAACAATGTTGCTGAAGAGGACGGAAAGAGAATTTCTCATTTGAGCCATTGGCCTGTTCAAATGCATCTTGTAAATCCGCGTGCTGCATATTATCAAAATTCGGATTTGCTGTTAGCCGCGGATTGTTGTGGGTTTGCATACCCGGATTTCCATAAAGATTTTTTAAAAGATAGAAGCATTGCCATAGCCTGCCCAAAACTCGATTCGAATAAACAGTCATATCTCGAAAAATTAATATCTATGATCAACGACGCGAAGATCAATTCAATTACTGTTTTGATAATGGAAGTACCCTGCTGCGGGGGATTGTTTCAACTCGCGAAACAAGCCCTTGAATTTTCCGAAAGAGAAGTCCAATTACGCGTTGTTGTAATAAATATTAAAGGCGAAGTAATTAAAGATATCATACCAAATTAATTTTGGCATTCAGTATTATTTTAAACATCCTTTAAATCGGACATGCTCGTTTTTTCTCTTGACATTAAATAGGAGCGAGAGTATTTTTATATCAGAAAAAATTATCTGCTTATAAAATCAAAAAATAATGTTGTTTTAAGCGAAAAAGAGAAGAATATTTTTTTATTACAAAATCGGACAAACTGTTCCATATAACTGCCGAGGAAAAAATGAAAGAAAAAAATAAATATAATGTGTTGTTTATACTCACCCTGCTGTTCATAGCTTTATTATTAAACGCATGCGACAAAAACGGTACGGAGAAAATAGTTGGAGAGGAAAAGGCGAAACTTACTCATGCGCCGTTTGTACCCGCTCCCATTAACAGGGATTATCCGACAAAAGTAATTATTGATATGGAAGTTCGCGAACTTGTAAAACCTCTTTCGGACGGAGTTGAATATGTATTTTGGACATTCGGCGGAGACGTGCCCGGAGAATTTATAAGGGTTCGCGAAGGGGATTTAATTGAATTTCGTTTACACAATCATCCATCGAGCAAGCTGCCTCATAATATAGATTTGCATGCTGTAACCGGACCCGGCGGAGGAGCCGAATCATCCTTTACTGCACCGGGCCACACTTCTGTATTTTCTTTTACGGCAAAGAATGCGGGACTTTATGTTTATCACTGCGCAACGGCACCGGTAGGTTTGCACATTGCAAACGGAATGTACGGTTTAATTTTAGTTGAACCGAAAGAAGGATTGCCGCCGGTTGACAAAGAATTTTATGTGATGCAAAGTGAATTTTATACGGAAGGAAATTACGGCGCGCCCGGACTTCAACCTTTTAGTATGGATAAAGCCGTTCAGGAAAATCCGGATTATGTCGTGTTTAATGGTTCTGTCGGATCCCTTGTTGGTGACAAATCTCTTAAAGCGAATGTTGGTGATAAAATTCGTTTGTACATTGGAAACGGCGGTCCGAATCTCGTTTCGTCCTTTCATGTTATCGGTGAAATATTTGATCTAGTTCATACCGAGGGCGGCACAATTGCTAATCAAAAGAATGTACAAACAACCTTGGTTCCTGCCGGAGGTTCCGCGGTTGTTGAGTTTACGGTTGATGTACCCGGTAGATTTATTCTTGTCGATCATTCGATATTCCGCGCATTCAACAAAGGCGCTCTCGGAATGATTGAAGTGAAAGGTGAAGAAGACTTACAAATTTTTTCAGGCAAACAAGCCGATGAAATTTACGACGGTTCTCTTTCGTTAAACAAATCTAATATTAATCCATTTACCGGCGAATTCAATTCTCAAACTCAAGCAGGCGGTTATGTTTCTAAATTTTCCGATGGCGATAACTCGGTTAACCCCGAACTATTAAAAGCTGCGGAGTCGGGAAAAAATAATTCGAATAAAAAACCTGACTTTGCGGCTATGGGCAAAAGTGTTTATAACCAAACATGTTTCGCGTGTCACCAGTCCGACGGAAAAGGAATTCCCAATGTGTTTCCGCCCGTGGCAAATTCCGACTGGATGAAAAAAAATAAAGAGGCATCAATAAAAGCGATTATCCACGGCAAGCAGGGCGAGATAACAGTCAACGGAAAAAAATATAATGGCATTATGCCCCCACAGAATTTAAACGATGAGCAAGTTGCCGCGGTTTTAACCTACGTTTATAAAAACTTCAATAACTCCAATATAACTGTAAGCGCAGAAGAAGTTAAGAAAGCGAGAAGTTCGAAATGATTTTATTCATATTGAAAAAGAATTTATTGCTTTCATTTTTTTGCGCGCTTCCGATTTTGTATTCCACTGCTTTTGCGCAAAATAAAATTTTGCAGGACTCCAAAAGAAATATGGTGTTAGTTAAAGGCGGGAATTATAAACCTCTTTATTTCGATTCCGCCACTGTAAGTATTAAAGTCAATTCTTTTTATATGGATAAATACGCGGTCACTAATTCTGACTTTTTAAAGTTCGTTGAACAGAATCCAAAATGGCAAAAATCAAAAGTGAAAAAAATATTTGCAGAAAAATCTTATTTGGCTAGTTGGAAAAATGATTTTGAAATGGGCGATAAAGTTTACCCCGATGCACCGGTTACAAATGTTTCGTGGTTTGCCGCAAAAGATTATTGTGAATGTAAGGGCAAAAGACTGCCAACAGTTACGGAATGGGAATATGCCGCCCGCGCGAGCGACAAAAAAGCCGACGGCACAGACGACAAAAATTATCTTCAAAAAATTTACGAATGGTATTCTTCACCAACACCGAATAAAATTTCAAAAGTTGGTTCTATGGGAAAAAATTATTGGGGCGTTTACGATCTGCATGGACTTATTTGGGAATGGAATCAAGATTTTTTCAGCTCGCTTGTAACCGGTGAATCGAGGGGCGATAGCGGGTTGGAGAAAAATTTATTTTGCGGCAGCGGTTCGGTCGGCGCAACCGATTTTAAAAACTACCCCGCATTTTTGCGCTTCGCCTTCAGAAGCAGTTTGAAAGCAAATTATACAACCGCCAATCTCGGTTTTAGATGTGTAAAAGATTTAAAAAATAATTGAGTTGTGAAATGAAAAAAATAGTAATACTTTCCTCGATTTTTGGTTTGATGATTTTTGTCGGGGCTTATTTAATTATTTCAAACGAAACAAGCCAGGGTGGAACATCGGTCGCCGCAGGCCAACACGAAGAAACAAAATCCTGCTGCGCTTCGGAAATGGGCTCGGAAGAATACAGCGAAAATTCTGTTTTTCTTTTGGACGGGAAATGGAAAAGCGAAAGCAATAATGATGTTGAATGGAGTTCGCTGAAAGGCAGTAATTATGTTGTTACAATGATTTTTACAAATTGCACATACGCATGCCCAGTTATTGTTAACGACATAAAAAAAGTTGAAGCGGGCTTGTCGGGCGATGATTTAAATAAGGTAAAGTTTCTTTTAGTGTCGATGGATCCCGAACGCGATACACCAAAAGAACTGTTGAAATTTGCAAATCAACACGGTTTAAATTTAGACAGTTGGCAGTTGTTAACATCAAACGAAAGTAATGTTAGCGATGTTGCCGCGGTTCTCGGATTCAAATACAAAAAAGAAACGGACGGAAGCTATTCACACTCCAACATAATCACCGTATTGAATAAAGAGGGCGAAATTGAATTTCAACATTTTGGATTAAATAAAAATGTTGACGATGTAATTGAAGCAATTAAAAAATTATAAAGAAAGGAAAATAAAATGAACTCAAACACAAATACAGCACAATCAAATTCTTACGAATCAATGATCATAAAAGATATTGTTGTGAAGAATTTTAAAGCGGCAAACGTAATGGAAAAGTACAGAATAGATTTTTGCTGCCGAGGAAAACGCCCGCTTAACGAAGCGCTTTCCGAAAAAAACATAAATACCAAATTGTTCATAGAAGAGTTAAACAGAACAATAAACGAGACCGTTTCGGACGATGATAAATACGAAAAATGGGAACTTACTTTTCTGGCAAACTATATTGTAAACAATCATCATTTGTACCTGCGGGAATCCATTCCCACAATTACGGCTCATCTCGAAAAAATAAATTCGAAGCACGGCAAGAATTATCCGTACCTGCAGAATGTTTTAAACGAATTTGTAGTCCTCGCGGAAGATTTAATCAGTCATATGCAAAAGGAAGAGAAAATACTTTTCCCCATTGTAAGATATCTCGAAGATTCAAAGCGCTTCAACGAAAAACCTAAAACAGGCGGATACGGGACAATAAAAGGACCAATAAATAAAATGGAAGAAGAGCATAACACCGCCGGGAACGGATTGGAAAATATTCGTTCGCTTACAAGCAACTTTACATTGCCGCATGACGCATGTACGACCTTTCGCGTAACTTACCAGGAACTGGAATATTTCGAAAAGGATTTGCACAAGCATGTTCATTTGGAAAACAATATATTATTCCCAAAAGCAATTAAACTAGAAGAAGAGTTATTACTACTTAAGTAGAATTAATCATAGTAAACATTTATGAATAATAAAAACATTACAGAAGCCGGGGCGTTTTACGATAACATAGCGCACTTTTATGAAAAGATGATCGACTTTGAAAAAAACTTGGAGTTGAGAATCGGGGCGTATAAAAAAATATTTCCAGAAAAAGGAAAGGTTGTTGATATCGGCTGCGGCGTCGGCTTGGATTCCATTTCAATGGCCGTGAACGGGCACGAAGTTGTTTCGTTCGATATTTCCCCCAATATGATAAACGAAGCAAAACACAACTCGGAAAAGTACGGCGTTAAAATTAACGCCGGAATAAATTCTTTTGATACAATAGAAAAAGAACACTACGGTAAATATGATTATGTTATTTCCGTCGGTAACACAATAGCACATTTAAAACCGGCGGAATTGAAAAAAGCATTGTATAAAACGTTTAAATTATTAAAACCCGGCGGGAAAATATTTCTTCACATTTTAAATTACGACTTGATAATTAAATCCTCGAAAAGAATTAATAACATTGCCAACCGCGACGGCAGGATTATTATCCGGCTTTATGATTTTGGGAAGGGGAGTATAGATTTTAACATCCTTTCGTTCCCGGTTGATAATCCGCGCGAATATAAAATTGTAACTACAAAACATTATCCGCACGACCATAATGAAATTAGGAATAATTTAAGACGAGCAGGTTTTTCAAAAATTAAATTCATGAAAAATTTTATGGGTGAAAAGTTTAGCGTTAAGGAATCTAAGGATTTGTTTATCGAGGCGAAAAGACTATAATGGAACGCGGATTAATTATGATTAGTTATGAAAAATTATGATTACTTAAAAGTAGTTTTACCAATCGAAAAAAATTATAATTCTTTTCCGCAGAAGCGGCAAACCTTTGCCCGTGCTTTAATTATTTCCGCGCAGTAAGGGCATTCCTTTGTTTCTTCACCTATTTCTCCGTCAACAGCATCGGCTAATTTGTAAGCCTGTTTATGCAACTGGGATTCTTTGTACATTTCCTGCGCGTTTGACAATGCCTCTTTTAATTTTGCGGGGCTTGAAAGACTGGTATAATTTGTAGAGCCCATTTCAGCGGCGGTTTGAATTACAACATCTCCGTAATTGAATATTCTTCCAAACAGCGATTGATGATAGGAAACGTTATTTATTTTATCTATGGGACTTTCCTTTGAGTTAACGGATAATACGCCGCTTTCATCTATTACCCTGTAATTTGTAACAGCCCATAAATCAAATTTCCAGGAGTAGTATCTAAAAGCAAAATAAGCAAGAGCCAAGGGCAGAACGATGAAATACCAACTGCTGGCATTTGGGAATGTAATAAGAATAAATATTGTAAGAGCAATAAGAGCGATAGTAATAATTGTGGGTGTAATTAAAAAGAACCAATGTTTACGCGTTTCGAAAATTAATTTTTCATCGTTTCTTAGTTGAGTTCTCACAGTCGCCCTGTTTATAATGAAGTGATTTTTTGAATTGTTTTTTCTTTAAGCTGTTCAAGGGTTTCCTCGCTGAGCATTTTGTAAGCCTGTTCTCTCAACATTCCCCATTTATTGTGCACCGGGCATGGTTTATCGTTAGAACATCCCGGAAAGCCGAGAACGCAGGACTTAAAAGACTCCAGTCCGTCAATCGCCTCAACTATATCAATCAATTTAATTTGGCTCGGGCTCTTTGCAAGATAAAAGCCGCCGCTTTTTCCTTTTTTAGAACCAACAATACCACTGCTGGTTAAGGTTTGCAAAACCTTCGATACAAATTCCTTCGGTACTTTTAATTCTTTCGAGATTTCTATTGCGTTGAAAATAACTTTCTCTTTCTTAATGGAAAGAAACAGAACCGCCTGGATACCGAGCTCGCAGGATTTTGAAAAAAAGACAGTCATTTATAAAACGTTCCGTAAGAGTTGAACTAAAATAATTGTAAAGGACAATTCAAGCAACAGTATTTTAATCTTCTTTGTTAAGAAAAATAGTTTGTGTTGGATAAGCGAATTCAATGGAATTCTTTTCAAACGCTTCAAAAATTTCCAAATTAATCTTTTGTTGTGTATCCATGTAAATATTGTAATCCGATGTTAACACATAGTACACAAATTCAAAGTTCAAACTCGAATCTCCGAACGATTTAAAGTGCCCACGGTCAAATTCAGCATTTTCGTTTTTCAATATTATGTTTTTCACAATGTCCGGAATCGATTTTAACTGTTTCGCATTGGTTTGGTATGTAACGCCCAACAGAAAAACAACTCTTCTTTTTTCCATTCTTTTATAATTGTGGACAAGCGTATTTGTTAGTTTGGAATTTGAAACAATTAATTGTTCGCCGGATAATGAACGTACTCTCGTAGTTTTAATTCCTATCTTTTCAATGTTACCGGAATTCCCCTCGAACACAACAAAATCTCCAATCTCGAAAGGTCTATCAAAAAAGATTACAAAATAACTAAATAAATCTCCGAGTAAAGCTTGTGCCGCAAGCGCAACGGCAATACCGGTAATTCCTAGTCCGGCAATTAAGGTGGAAATGTTAAATCCAAGATTATCGAGCATTAAAAGTGCGCCGATTATCCAA
>CAZRMG010000019.1:0-1038 GCA_964601095.1 uncultured Melioribacteraceae bacterium
AAAATTACGGTGGGGATGTTCGCAAAACGCGGACATCTCCTAAACCGACAACACAAGATATTCTTGAAGATTTTCTCGGTTTTAAAATTCCTAAAACCGGGGATGAGTACGAAAATTATACAATAAAAACAGAATCAGATTATGTTTCTCCGAAAACTGAGAATAATGATACGAACTTAAAAATTGAGTACAGAAATCTTGAAGAAGAATCAAAACTATCAAATCATAATTACGATAAATATCCCGCTGCAAAATCAATTCCAATGGGAACATCTTTGACTACAAAAGTGCTTGATGCTGCATTTCCATTCAGCGATCGTACTTTACTCATAAAAAAAAGTCTTTATGATAAAAATGAACTTCAAAAAGCTTTTCTCTTTTCAGAAATAATTAATAAACCGAAAGCCCTCCGAAGGTAATGGCTAAAAAATACATTCTTAAAAGAGTAGCAGATGTTCCGGATCAAAAACCGGTAATTGACGAGTCCCGATTCAAAATTAATTATCAAAATGAACTTAATGCGGCACAGTACGAAGCCGTAAGTGCCGTTGAAGGAGCGTATCTTGTAATTGCGGGTGCAGGCAGCGGTAAAACAAGAACGCTTGTTTACCGGGTTGCAAGATTAACCGAATTGGGTTACGACCCAAGTTCAATTTTGCTCTTAACATTTACGCGCAAAGCATCACGCGAAATGATGCATAGAGCTTCCCTTCTGCTTGATAACCGATGTTCAAAAATTAACGGCGGCACTTTTCATTCATTTGCAAATATCACGTTAAGAAAATATGCAAAAGCAGTGGGTTTAGAAAACGGATTTACCATTTTAGACCAAAGCGACAGTGAAGATGTGATTAATTTAATAAGATCACAATTGAATGTAACAAAACAAAAAAGATTTCCAAACAAGCAGACTATTTTCAAAGTGCTCAGTTTAAGTGTAAATACGGGAAAAACTATCGAAGATATTTTGAACGAGGAGTTCCCTCACTTTGCCGAATACCTGGATAAGTTTGAGGATTTTAGAAAAATATACTCATC
>CAZRMG010000019.1:1048-16178 GCA_964601095.1 uncultured Melioribacteraceae bacterium
ACAAAAAACAAAACAACCTTTTGGATTACGATGATCTTTTAATTTATCTAAAAGAATTTTTGAATCAACAAAGTCCTGCTTCAAAATCATTTCTATCGACAGTTAGATTTGTAATGGTTGACGAATACCAGGATACAAACAAATTACAGGCCGAATTAATTTTAGCACTCACGCAGTACAATAACAATATAATGGTAGTTGGCGACGATTCGCAGTCAATTTATTCTTTCCGCGGTGCGAACTTTAAAAACATAATGGACTTTCCAAAAATTTTTAGAAATGTGAAAGTTATTACTCTCGAGGAAAATTTTAGAAGTACTCAAGAGGTTTTAAATTTTTCGAATCACATAATAGAACACGCATACGAAAAATATCCGAAACATTTGTTCTCAAGAAAGTCGGGTGGTGAATTACCCGGAATAATTTCAGCCGCTAATGAAAATATGCAATCGCGTTTTATTGTTGAAAAAATATTGGAATATCATGAAGAAGGTATTCCTTTAAGTGATATTTCGGTTCTTTTTCGTTCTTCATATCATTCGTTTAATCTCGAAATAGAATTAAACAAAGCCAATATTCCTTACGTGAAATTTGGCGGTATGAAATTTATTGAGACAGCTCATATTAAGGATATTCTTGCATTTTTACGCATTGCATTAAACCCCAGCGATTATGTAAGCTGGTATAGGATTCTTCTTTTACATGAAGGGATAGGGCCTAAAAAAGCGCAGTTAATAATGGATGAATTAGCTTTAAATAAATTGTCAATAAAAACCGAACCCGAAGTGAGTGTGAATTCAAAATACTCCGATAAGATTTATAATCTCTTCAAACTTCTTCATGGCATTCATACAAAAAATTCTCTGCCTGCTGATAAAGCCGAGTTAGTTTTTAATTACTATGAACCAATTTTTATGGAGAAGTACGATGATTATAACAAACGCAAAAAGGATTTGGAAATTTTTTTGAACATTGCGGAAAATTATAAAAGTTTAGAAAATTTTCTTTCCGATATGGCTTTGGAACCTCCGCGAGATTCGGTTGCAGATATTGATGAACCTGGTAAAGAAAATGAATTTATTACTCTGTCAACAATTCATTCGGCAAAAGGATTGGAATGGCACACGGTTTTTATAATACACGCCATTGACGGCTTTTTCCCTTCCAGCCAGTCTTTTGAAAAATGGGAATCGCTAGAAGAAGAAAGACGATTGCTGTACGTTGCTTCAACACGGGCAAAGCAAAATCTTTTTGTTTGTTACCCAATGCAAATTTTTGATAGACATCAAGGGGTTTCATTTTCAAAACCGTCACGGTTTATTCAAGATATTAATGAAGATAAAGCGGATGTTTGGCTATTAGAAGAAAATTAAGAATTGATTTTTGAGAGTCTCTATTCATCGGAATTCAGAATCTTAACTTGCGCATTCCGATATGACAAATAGCAAAATCATACTTCACAGGATCGATTTCGTCAAATTGTTTTAGTTTATCTGTAATTTCTTCCGCCATTTTCCATGATACATTTTTTCTTCTTGTCATTTTCAATTTCTTACATATTTGCGCTACATGAGTATCCACCGGTATAATAAGTTTTGAAGTAGGAATTTCACTCCATAAGCCGAAATCAAGTTCGTCCTTTCGAATCATCCATCTTAGAAATAAATTCATTCTTTTGCACGCACTGCCCTTCATCGGATCGGGAAACATGAATTTTACCCCACGGCTTATTCCCCTTTTCCCTTTTGCAAAATCACACATTTTGTTTGAGAAATACGAAATTGTTTTTTTCATGCAATTATCACTTTTAGAATAGCTTTCAAAAAATATCTTCTTTAAAGAATTATGGTTTCTATAAATCTTTTTCAAAGCAATAAATAAATAATGGATATCTTCTGAGGAATAAAATCTATGTTTAATAGCTTCAAAAAGATTTGTTTTATTTGAATAGTTCAGCACAAAATCGTAAGGTTCATCGTTCATTATAGAATGGATTTTTTGAAGGGTAGAGATAATTTGCTTTACGTTACCGTAAGCAAATACCGAAGAAATCAACCCGCTTATTTCAATATCGTACGGCTTGGAATATCGATGTAAAAATTCAAGCGGATCCGGGGAGATTTTCGATTTATCAAAATACTTGTAATGATAATCAAGTTTTTGCTTGAGTAATAATTTATCCAAATTAAAATCCAGATAAATTAAAGATTTGCGTTCCGAATAATCGCGATCATTTCTTGAATCGCTTTTTCTACACCAACATACATCGATCGCGCAATAACAGCATGACCAATGCTAACTTCATCAATATCGGTAATTGCGACAAAATCCTTCATGTTATTATAATCCAAACCGTGACCGGCATTTACGCCAAGTCCTAATTTTTTTGCATGTTTAACTGCAATACGAACGCGTTCAAGTTCATCAAAAACATCGGCTTCATTTACGGCGTTTGCATAATGCCCTGTATGAATTTCAATGAAGTCTGAATTAATTTCAACGGCTGCATCAATTTGATTAATATCAGGTTCAATAAATAATGAAACCGGTACTTCTGCGCTGTGTAATCTTTTAATTGTATTTCCCAAATGGGCAATATTATCAATAACATTGATTCCGCCTTCGGTCGTTAATTCCAATCGTCTTTCAGGAACTAAAGTGGCTAATTCAGGTTGTACATCGCAGGCAATATCAATAATATCATCAACGGCAGCCATTTCAAGATCAAGTTTTGTTGTAATTAATTCGCGCAACAAACGTAAATCGCGTTCGGTTATGTGTCTTCTATCTTCGCGCAAATGAACAACAATTCCGTCAACTCCGTATTGTTCAGCCATTAAAGCATACGTTACAGGGTCAGGTTGGGTTTCCTGTCTTACATTTCGTAATGTCGCAATATGATCTACATTTATACTGAATCGCATTTTATAACCTTTCAATATTTTGAAAAACAATTTAGCAAAATTTCGATTTATTGGAAAACATACTATGCTTTGCAAATAAATAAATTATAGAAGTGTATTTATTCTAGTTCTATTGAACCAATAGAAGATTTAACTATATCATTAACTGAATTTGCAAACACTTCGGGGAAAGAATAATCAGCTTGGATTATTTCTTTATGCGAATTTTCAAAAATCAATTTTATTGAAACTAAGTTTTCTTTTTTGAATCTGAATTGTGAAAAAGCAATGTTTGATTTTGTAAAGCAGCCAATTGTTAAATCGTTGTTTTTATATTTTGTTGAAAGCAGACTTTTGTAATAGTTAATAGTGGAATATTTTGATAAAGTTGAATCCACGTTTGCAACTTTACCAACGCTGAGTACCCCGCCTGTCGAATCGTTAAAAAACAAATAAACCGGCTGATAGATAAAATTTTCCTGATTATTGCTCATTCCGTTCCTGGCTTCTATTTTTTTTGATAATGATGAAGGCATTAAAATCCAGTCCTTTGGTGGTTGGATTTTTATTCCCAAATCTTTATCAACTACTTCAATACCAAGTAATGATTTATCATTTATATAAAAATCTTCATCAGATTGATTCGATCCACCCCCGGAACATTTTATAATTAAAAATAATCCAAGCAGGGAAAGAACTATTTTATGTATGATTTTATCCATGCTTCTTCAAAATAGAAAATTTATAACCTATTGAATAATACAATTATCTTATCAAAGAAAAAATATTTTCTTTGTCCGACTGTTTTTATATTGGGGTCATGAATAAAGGAAAATTATACGTTATCGCAACACCTATCGGCAACTTAGGCGATATCACCTTTCGAGCCGTTGAAACTCTTAAGCAAGTTGATTTTATAGTTTGCGAAGACACTCGAGTTACAAAAATATTATTGGATCATTTTCAGATTCACAAATCGTTTGTTGTTGCAAATGCGCAAAGTGAAAAACGAAAAATTGAAGAGATAATAGGAAAATTACAATCCGGCGAAAATTGTGGTTTAGTTTCGGACGCCGGTACACCTTCGATTTCTGATCCCGGGATTAGAATTGTAAGTTCTGCAATTAAAAATGAAATTGAAATTGTAGGAATACCGGGTGCAAATGCTGCAATCTTAGCATTAAGTGTAAGCGGACTTCCGACAGATTCATTCGTCTTCGAAGGATTCATTCCGCAGAAAAAAGGACGACAAAAAAAATTGCTTGAACTTGCCGAAGAGAAAAAAACAATAATTTTGTACGAATCGACTTATAGAATTGAAAAATTATTGAAAGAATTAAATGAATATATGCCGGAAAGAATTGTTGTAATTTGCCGTGAATTGACTAAAAAATTTGAAGAAAGCTGGCGGGGTTTTCCAGCAGAATTAATAGCACAACTCCCTCAAAAAGTATTAAAGGGAGAATTCGTTATTATTATTTCACCAAAGAATTGGAAGAGTGATATTGAAGATCAATCTTCCGAATCGTATGATATTAACGATTGAACATCATACTTATTTAATTTGTCTCTACCTTTCAGAAAAGTTAATTCGATTATAAATGAAATCTGAGCAACTTGTGCTCCAAGTCGTTCAACCAATCTACATGCAGCTTCCATAGTACCGCCTGTTGCCAACAAGTCATCATGGAGCAATACTCTATCCGAACTTGAAAGAGCGTCTTTATGAATCTCAATTTTGTCGGTTCCATATTCCAGCGCATATGATTCTTCAATTGTTTCAGCGGGCAATTTACCGGGTTTTCTAATAAGTACGAAACCAACACCAAGTTTATAAGCTAAAGCTGCACCAAGTACAAATCCTCTCGATTCAATACCAACTACTTTTGTTATGCCCTTATTTTTAGCAAAGTTATACAATTGTTCCAAAGTTTGTTCAAATCCAGTTGCATCTTTTAAAAGAGTTGTTATATCGCGAAACATAATACCTTTTTTAGGGAAATCCGGTACAGATCTAATCAGTGATTTTAATTCCATTTCAATCCTCTTTTATATTTTGGTTGAATTCAACTTCTTCCAATTTGTTAAGATTTTCCAAATACTTTAGAAGTGTTTCTTCGATTGGAGCATAATCTAAAAATTTATATAATTCTTGTCGAACTTCTTTACTATTTGGTAATCCTTTCAAATATCCTGCGTAATATTTTCGAAAAGGAATTATAGCCGCTCTTTGATCTTTAATTTCAAGATTGTATTTAAGATGCTTCAAAGCAGTGGCAATTCTTTCTTCTTTTGTTAGAATAGTTTTAATACTGCCGAACTCAAATACTTCTTTTATTTCTCTGAAAATCCATGGATGCTCAATAGCTCCACGCGCAATCATTACGGCATCGGCATTTGTTTCATTAAAAACACGAACCGCGTCTTCGGCTGTAAAAATTCCGCCGTTCAATGCAACAGGGATTGATACAACTTCCTTAATCTTAGGAATCCACGACCAATCCGGTTCGCCTGAATGCCCCTGACTTCTTGTACGACAATGAATTGTTAAAGCTACAGCGCCTGCATCTTCAATCCTTTTAGCAACTTCCAGAATATTAATCGAATCCAAATCCCAACCAATGCGTGTTTTAACCGTTACGGGAATTTGTACTGCCTTTACAATTTCTTTAACCATTGTTTGCATATAACATGGATCTTTAAGTAAACCGGCACCGGCCCCTCTCCCCGCAATTTTTTTTACCCAACACCCGGCATTTATATCAATTAGCTCGGGATTTTTTTGCTCTGCTATTCTTGCCGCTTGAATCATCGGTTCAAGATTTCCACCGTATATTTGAATACCAACCGGGCGTTCTTCATCGGTAATTTCAAGTTTTTTTTCTGTTTTTTTATTCGCCCTAATTAATCCGTCAGAATTAACAAACTCAGTATAAACTAAATCGGCGCCAAGCTCCTTGCATAATCGGCGAAATGCTATGTCTGTAACATCTTCCATTGGTGCAAGCAAAAGCGCTTTATCGATATTTATTTTATTTATTCTAAACATTTTAGATCGTTTCAACTAATGGTTTTTTAAGCAAAAAGAATGTCAACACAATTGTAACTAAAGTTAAAGAAGCTCCTGTTAAAAATGGAAATTGATATCCAAGATAATCGTAAGAAAAACCTCCCCATAATGGACCGAGCACTCTTGCAAAAGCAGAAAATGATTGACTTACACCAAGTATTGATCCTTGTTTGTTTTCCGGCGAGTATTTTGAAATCATGCTCGGAAGCAAAGGTTGTAATATTGCCGAACCAATCGAAAAGACAGAAATGACAATTGCCACACCTATAAAATTAATCCCGTACGGAAACATTGCCAATCCAATCATCATTATAAAACTTGCGGCAATTACAATACTTTTATCCGAAAATTTTGCAGAGATTCTTTTCATCAATCCCGCTTGAATACCTGCGCTTATAACTCCCGAAATTCCAAATAACATTCCATTCTGTTTATCTGTAAAATGATATACCTTATAACCGAGTATCGCAAATGTTCCATAAATATTTGCTATTGAAAAAATAATAATTGAGTATAATGCTATTAAAATTCCCACTGAAGGATAAGATAAAACTTCTCTAATAAAAGGTATATCAAAAATTCTAAATCTGTAATTTTGAGTTGTCGATTTTTCTTTTAATGATTCAGGCAAATAAAATATAGTATATATAAAAGCCAAAGCCGTAAACATTGCGCTTCCATAACCCGCTGCAGCATAACCATACTCAGATAGAAATGCACCAATTAGCGGCCCAAATACAAAACCGAGTCCGAATGCTGCACCTATAATTCCCATTCCTTTTGCACGGTCTTCCTTCGAAGTAATATCAGCAATATAAGCTTGTGCTACACCTATGTTGCTTCCACCAAGTCCACCTAATATTCTTGAAATAAACAGTAATAAAAATGAAGTGGAAAAACTAAATAACAGGTAAGAAAGTACAGTTAAAATCTGCGTGAAAAGAATTACCGGTCGTCTACCAATTTTATCGGATAATTTACCGAGAGCGGGATTAAACAAAAACTGCATTAATGAATAGACCGCTACTACAACACCAATTCCTACATCTGAAATTCCGAGCTCTTTTGTAGCAAAAGCAGGTAATAACGGGATTAATATTCCGAATCCCATTAAATCTATAAATATTGTAAAGAAAATTGCAGTAAGCGAAGCTTTATTTTTCATTAATGATTTCGAATTTGATTTGGCAAAAATAAGAAAATAACAATGATTTCCGATTATGAATTATACAACAACAGATTAAATGATTTGGTTTACTTAATTAGAAACATTTCGCGTGTATCGAAAAAACTTTCAGATAGTTTTTTAATCTCACTTTCCTTCAAATACACAGGTAAGGTTTTGTAGATTGAAGTATCGCTCGGTAAAATTCTATAAGTGTTTTTATCAAATATAGACCCTTTATATACCCAAGTGGGAATCAGCGAAATATCATTTATCCAAAGTGAATCTCTTAAAGTGTTTTTTTTGATTTCTATACCGAGAATAGCTCCTGCATCGGAATAACGCCATTGCTGATTAGAGAAAAAATTTCCCAAAGAATATGCAACCAATCCTTTTTTAATCTTTCCATTTGGCTTTATAAAATATTCAACTGGTTGTATTACATGTGGATGACTTGCAATAATTATATCCGCACCGTATTCAAAAGTTTTGGCAACAATTTCTTTTTGATAAAAATTGGGTTTTCGCGAGTACTCTTCACCGAAATGAAAATATATTAATACTAGATCAGGATTTTTGTCCCTAATTTTTTGAATGTCCGACCGGATTATAACGGTATCAATTATGTTTACAAGATATTGCATTTCCTTTGGTAAAATGTTTCCGTTCAATCCATAAGTGTATGAATTAACGCCAACTTTAATTCCTTTTACATTTATAATTTTAACCGAATCTTTATCTACTTTTGATAAGTTAGTTCCGAAAGGAATCATGTTGTACTGCTTAACTTTTTCGATTGTCGATACAATCCCTTTTACACCTTTATCCGCGCTATGATTATTTGATGTAAATAGAAAATCGAAACCGGAATTTTGCAACGCTTCGAGATATTCTTCTGGAGAATTAAAGTTAGGATAACCCGTATAACCAATTTTATTTCCGCCGATAACAGTTTCCAAATTTCCGAATGTTGCGTCCGCATCGGATAAATATTTTTTGATTTCTTCAAAGTAAGGTTTAAAATCAAAACTATCTTTGTCAATAATAGCATATTCAAATTGCGGGATGTGACACATCAAATCGCCAACAAAATTTAACTTGATCGTTAATAATGAATCTATTTGTTGTGGAGTTTTTTTATGCGGGAATTTTATGTTTAGAAAAATGAGAATAATGCCGAGAACTGCAATAATTACTAAATGTTGTTTTTTCATAAATAAAAAGGGTTGGATTTTTAATCCAACCCAATTGCAAAAGTTATTATACAATTAACTTGGATTCTTCTCAGATTTTCTCTGGGCTTTCATGTCTTGAACCTCGTTACGCAAGTCCTGAGCTAATTTTTTCAATTCGCTCAAACCTTTCCTAAGGCGAGTTCCGGCAGCTGACTGCCCTTTGTCGTAAAACTTAACAACATCCCCTTCGAGTGTTTTTAAGAATTCTACTAGGTTTTGGTATTTTTGCATGTGTTCCTCCTACTTACGTTTGAGAGTTTAGTTGTTTATATAGAGTTTTCGAGTATGATTTCCGCAATATCTTTTACCTGAACCATCTCGGTTTTATTTAAATCTTTCACTCCGTCAGTTAACATTGTTATGCAGAATGGACAAGCGGCAGCAATAGTATCTGCATTTGTTTTTACAGCTTCTTCAGTTCTGTTTACGTTTATTCTTGTACCGGTTGTTTCTTCAAGAAACATTCTTCCGCCGCCGGCACCGCAGCAAAATCCTTTATCTCGGTTTCTTTCCATTTCAATTAATTCTAATCCTTCAATCTTCTTTAACGAATCGCGTGGTGAATCATAAATATCATTATATCTTCCGAGATAACACGAATCGTGAAAAGTAACTTTAGATTTTTGTTCCTCTTGTTTTAATTTGATTTTTCCTTCTTCCAACAATTCATCAATCATTTCAGTATGATGAACTACTTCAAAATTGCCGCCGAATTGCGGGTATTCATTCTTCAATGAATTATAGCAGTGCGGACACGCAGTAACAATTTTTTTTACTTTATAATTATTCAGTGTTTCAACATTCTCTTGCATTAACATTTGTGCAAGATATTCATTGCCGAGTCTTCGTGCGGTGTCACCATTGCATTTTTCTTCAACGCCGAGAATTCTAAAATCCACATTTGCTTTCTGCATCAGTTGTGCGAATGATTTAGAAACTTTTTGATAACGTGCATCGAATGAACCGGCGCATCCAACCCAAAATAAAATTTCACCGTTTGGATCTTCTGCCAATGTTTTGATATTCATTCCTTCCGCCCAATTTGCCCTATCCTGCGCATTGAAAGCCCAAGGCGTAAAATTTGTCTCTATGTTTTTAAATACAGTATTTAATTCACTCGGGAAATTTGATTCCATCAATACAAGATTTCTGCGCATATCAACTATTGAATCAATATGCTCAATAGAAACCGGGCATTCATAAACGCAAGCCATGCAAGTTGTGCAAGCCCACAATTCTTCGCCGGTAATGTAATTATTGACTAATGTTTTTTGTACTATTTCATTGTCGTCTGAAACATTACTTAAAATTAACGGAGCTTTTTCTTCCGTACGGCGACGTATATTTACTATTATATCTCTCGGCGATAATTTTTTCCCTGTATTTGCGGCGGGACAAGAAGCCGTGCATCTTCCGCATTCGGTACACGAAAATCCATCGAGAATTTGTTTCCATGATAAATGTTCGAAATCAGCGGCGCCGTACTGGGAAACATTTTCGTCTTCCAAATTAATTTTCTTAAGAGAATATTTTTGATCGCCAACTTTTGAAAAATATACGTTTGGAATTGAAGTCATTACATGAAAATGTTTTGAGTACGGCAAAAAATTCATAAATACAAAAACCGTTAGTATGTGAATCCACCAGCTTATTTCGTAAGAAATTGATGAAGCATTTCCTGCTTCACTAAAAAACATCGGACTTAAATAAGCACTAATCGGTCTTACTTCGTACTCGGCGAGAACAAAATTATTATTTGCAATGTGAGCTATGTTTTGTCCAAACATTGAAATGACAACAATCAAGATCATGAATAAAATCAATGCTGCATCAAAGTTATGACCTTTGCCGAGATCAAGCCGTTTTACTTTTTGTATGAATCTTCTGTATAATGCAAAAAGAACCGCTATAACAACGAGTAATCCGAAAACATCCTGCACAAAAGTAATTACCGAAAATATTGGTCCGAGGAATTCCAATGAAAAATCCGAATAAAATCCTTGAACAATAGATTCTGCGACGGCAAAAAGAAAAAGTATGAATCCCCAGAAAATTAGGAAATGGATTATCCCCGCAACCGGTTCACGTAAAAGTTTCGACTGACCGAATGCAATTGTTAAAACATTCTTAATTCTCTTTCCAACATTATCAAAACGGTTTTCAGGCAAACCAAGTTTAATATATGAAATAATACTCCGGAGTTTAAAAAACAGAAATCCGAAAGCAGCTATAAAAACTAAAATGAAGATTATGTTTTTAAGTGTCATGTTTTATATTCAATAATTAGAAATAACGACACAAACTTATGCCGGTAGTTTAGGATATTTTTTCGAAAAAGCTTTGTAAATGCTAACGGCAGCGGAAATTTTAATTAAATCCCAAACAGAAAAAATTAGTGCGCCTGCAAAAAAAGCTTCCGAGAAATTCCCGTTAAAGAAAAATGCAAGATATAATGAACCGGAAAGTAAGATGAACATTTGTCCTGCTATAAATGATAGAATAATGGAAATTGTATTATTATTTTTTTCCAAGATATAACCCACCAAAAATGCAGCGAACGGGAATGATAAAAGATATCCGCCGGTCGGTCCAAAAAGTTTAGCGATTCCAAGATCAAACCCGGCGAAAACCGGAAGTCCAATAATACCCGCAGTTAAATATATAATTTGGCTGAATGCCCCGTTTTTAGAACCGAGAAAAGCACCGGCAAGTAAAACAATCATAGTTTGTAAAGTAAATGGAACAGGTTGTGTTGGTACAAAAACTTGTGCGCCTGCAAATGTTAATATTGCAAAACTAATTATCCAAAATAGTTGTGATGATTTTGCCGAAGCGGTTAATTTAATTATAGAACTGTTTTTTGCTGTTTCTTTTACAAACATAATTTCCTCATTAATTAAAATTATTACTGAAAAAGTTAGATGTTTTATTTAAAAGTTTCTCAAATTTTTCATTAGTCCCGTTAAAAGGATGACTTACATCAAAAGTATGACCCGTACTGAAAATTTTGTAAAACTCAGTTTTAGATTTATCAGACCAACTATATAATTCTTCAGCTTCCTCAATTTTTACAGCCAAATCCTGTTCGCCGTGAGCAATAAGCAAAGGTTTACCCAGATTTTTAACTGCTTTTTCAATATTCAAAGAATCATTTGAATTTGTTTCAATATCATCAAGCAAACTAACGTTTAACTTCATTACTTGTTTAGTGCGGGTATTCATTACTTCAAAAACACCCTTTTTCCGCCATTCTTCTTTTTGTCTTTTAGAATATCGATCTAATCTTGAAATTGAAGCCCAAAGTGCAACAGCATTTACATCATTTCTTTTAGAAGCAGTCAGTAAAGAAATTGCACCGCCCCTGCTATGCCCTATTAAACCAAGTTTCCCTTTTGCGCCAATATCGAAAAAATTTTCTCTAAATGCAGAAATTAATTCGTTTAATTCAATAATTTCTCTTGAAAATGTATTCCGGGAAAATTTTTCAAGATCTGTAAACTCAAGTGAATTTCCAGCAATGCCATTATGCGAAAAGTTAAAACTAATTGTAAAAAAACCTTTCTGTGCAAAATATTCTGCTAAATACGGATCGAATCCCCAATCCTTGAATCCTTTGAAACCATGCACAAAAATGATGGAATTGCCGTTAAATACGCTTTCGCTAAAATATGTCGTAATGTGAATCTTTTCGTTATCGGAAGTCGTAAAAATCAAATTTTTCTTCATACGTGGCGAAATATGGCTAATCAATTCTGGAAAGTCAAGAAAATGATTCATTTTCAAATAATTTTCTTTTGTCATTTTTCATTCAAATAATGATATAAATTGGATTAAACTTTTAGTAGTTCTATACGATTATTAGAGTAGAAAAAACAAAAAATAAAAATGACAATAGAAGAAAAAGCCAAATGGTTTGATGCTGCCTTAAGATTTGCACTTAAAGGTAAAATTCATCTTGTTCAAAAATCGTTTAAAGACGGTGTTGAAAAATGGGCAATTGTTGATACTTCAAACAATACAGTTCTTAATTCCAACCTGGAATGGGAACCTGAAATACCGTTGGCAAAGCGAGATGAAAGCTATCTAATCCGCACACGTTTTGGTTTTGAAGATGCAGTTGCAATGTATACGCAATATAAAATGTTCGCAACAGAAGAAGCAGCATAATTCTTCAAATCATATTAATTTTTAATACCCTACTATTACTCCTTTATAAATTTTCTTTTTTCACTTAATTCTTTATCTTTTCCATCAGAATCAAAAATAATTCTCACATATAACTTTTCTTTGCATTTGGATTACACGAAATTCTAATATACAATTTATAATTAATCTAAAGCATGGAAACATTTACAAAGCATCTGTTATAAATATTGAATAAAAGTCCGGCGGAATAAAAATGGCAAAAATTTTAGTAATACCTTCTATTGATATTATTGACGGAAGGACGGTACGAATTGTTCAGGGTATTCCGGAATTGGGTTGTTCGGATTACGGCAACGACCCGGTTGAAATGGCTATGATTTGGCGCGCAGAAAATGCAAAATGTCTTCATGTTGTTGATTTCAATGCATCGTGGCATCATTCACACACTAACGAAAATGTTATTCGTACAATTTGTGAATCTGTAATAATTCCTGTTGAACTTGGCGGAGGTATTAATAGTTTTGATGACGCCAAACTTGCATTTGACCAAGGAGTAGCGAGAATTGTAATCGGTTCTCTCGCGGTTGATAATCCTAAAGAATTTGAGAAGATACTCAATGAGTTCACACCAAATAAAGTTGTAGCTGCAATAGACGTTATAAACGATGTAGTTGCAACTCACGGCAGAAAACATTTAACAGGTTTAACACCCGAATATTTTGCAAGAATGTTAAGAGCCATGGGTGCTGAAAGATATATTGTTACTGATGTTCGCAAAAACGGAATGCTAACAGGTCCGAATATTGAACTGTCAAAAAAAATTGCAGAAGTAACTCAACGAAAAGTTACTCACTCCGGCGGTATTTCAGGCTATCAGGATTTAAAAAGACTTCAAACTGAAGCCGATGGATTCGTTGATTCTGTAATTATTGGTAGAGCTTTGTACGAAAATAAATTTCCATGTCAAAAAATTTGGCGCGTTGCCGAAGCTGGAATTTTTTAGTATTCATCTGATTTTTTAAAAATGTTTTAAATCTTTGTTGTATATCTAAGACAGTCTAAATATATTTATTCGTGTTTAAGAATTATTTTCAGTTTAGGAGAATACAATGAAAGATATAAAAAACACACCTTCCAAAAGTAGTTTTTGGGCTAATCTTTATAAAACTCCGACTGAAATAAGCGATATTGAAGAAGTTCTTCTTTCTATGCCTCCATTTAAAAATCTTAGTAAGAGCAACATAAATTTGATTTTAAAATTGATACACAACAGAGTTTACACTGCAAATGAATATGTTTTTTATCAGGGTGATCCTGGGATCGGATTGTATATTGTAATAAAAGGTGAAATTTTAATAACGCAGGAATCCGAAGAGGGTGAAAGATTTGATCTTGCAAAACTAAGCCGCGGCGATTTTTTTGGAGAGCTTGCCCTTTTAGATGAAGAAAGACGATCCGCTTCGGCAATTGCTATGAAAGATTCGCATATAGCCGTAATTTTCCGTCCCGATTTAGACGACTTTATTGAATCAAACCCAAAAGAAGGTGTAAAAATTTTACGTGGACTTACTCACATTGTAACAACGCGTCTCCGCAATCTTAACCGCGATTATTTTGAATTGTATAGCAGCACAATAAATAAATAAGAGGTGGATTATGGATATGACACAAGTAATTAATAAGATTTTGGTGCCGATCGATTTTTCGGATTATTCCAAAAATGCACTTCGATACGCCGCACAATTTGCATTGCAATTTAAAGCTAAGATTTTCTTGATTTATGTTGTAGAACCTATGATTTACCCGGCTGATTTTAGCATGGGACAAGTTGCAATTCCTTCGGCAGATATTGATTTGCAAAAACGCGGCGAAGAAGAGTTGAATAATCTCGCAAAAAGTTTTATCGATCCCGGAGTTCAAACAGAAATAATTATTAAGACCGGTAAACCATTTGTTGAGATTAACGAAACAGCTTCAGAAAAAGATATTGATTTAGTAATTATGGCAACACATGGGCACACGGGAGTCGAACATTTATTATTTGGAAGCACTGCAGAAAAAGTTGTTCGTAAAGCACCGTGCCCTGTTTTAACTTTACGCGAACCGATTAAAGGTTTTCAATTCAAAACAGCTAAATAATTATCTATGACAAAAATACTCGGCGGTAAAATTCAAAAAATATATTCCGATAAAACTTCGGGAAGCAGCGATATACTTGAAGAATTGCACGAGCATTTGCAGCGTCCGCAGAAAATGCTTGAAGTATTCCCTGAATTGATTAATGAAATCAAATTCCAATTCAAATCATTTCAGTCGGTTCAGAGTTACTTGGACGAACTTGAAGGTTATTTAATCCGCAAAAAGAAGCTGGATAGTTTTTTCAAAAAATATGATAATCTTCTTATAAGTATTTATTCAAAAATATTTGAAAAGAATAGAAAGGCGTTTCTGAAATACGATACATTTATTACTAGTTCCAATAGTAAAACTGTTTACGAAATTTTTAAAAAGATAAAACACGAACGCAAAAATCTAAAAATTATTGTTTGCGAATCGCGCCCCAAATTGGAAGGACGTATTTTAGCCCGAAAATTATCGGAATTAAAAATTG
>CAZRMG010000020.1:0-15753 GCA_964601095.1 uncultured Melioribacteraceae bacterium
TTAAAATCTTACATCTTCTGTTTTATAAAATCTTCTCTGTACGGGTTAAAAACATCTATCAAAGCACTGTCTTCCAAGGCAACAACACCGTGATTCAAATCCGGCTGAACAAAAAAAACGTCACCGGCTTTTAATACTTTTTTTTCACCGTTGATGTTTACTTCAAAAGAACCTTTTACAATGTAAGAAATTTGTTTGTGCGGATGCTTATGAACATAACCTTCGGCGCCTTTTATAAATTCCACAAATACAAGCATTAAATCTTTATCATAACCTAATATTTTTCTTCGAACTCCTTCACCGGCATTTTCCCATTCGTAATCGGAATTCATTACGAAACCGGTTTTTCCAAATTTTTCATCGATCATAATTTATCCTAAAGATTAGTTTTATATTTTTCGCGGGATAAGTTTAATAATATATTTCGGATATACAAATATTTATCAAAGTTGAGTCTTAAATAAATTATATGTTGTTCAAATAATTAATTATTTTGAAAACAGATATTTTATTAAAATATCATTAACAATGAAGCCGGAAGTTTTATGATAGAAAATAAATACGATGTTTTTGTAATCGGCAGCGGACCGGGCGGCGAAGGTGCCGCAATGACATGCGCTAAACAAAATAAAAAAGTTGCCGTATGCGATGAATTTTCTCTTGTCGGCGGAAGCAATACTCACCGCGGTACAATTCCAAGCAAAGCTTTGCGTCATGCGAGCCAGATATTTATAGACAGCAACCGATTTGACGGAACTACTTTTCAAACACTATTAAAAAAGACAGAAAACGTAATACAAAGCCAGGTTAAACTACGCCATAGTTTTTATGCAAGAAATAATGTTGAATTGATAATTGGAAGAGCTGCTTTTGTTGATGATCATACCGTTGAAGTTACCGAACCGAACGGATTGAAAAAGAAATATCAAGCAGATGCCTTTATAATTGCTACAGGTTCTCGCCCTTATCATCCGCCGGATGTTGATTTTTCACACCCTCGGATTATCGACAGTGATAAGCTATTAAAGATAAAAGATAATCCGCGCACATTAACAATATACGGTGCGGGCGTTATCGGCTGCGAATATGCTTCCATATTTCGGGGATTGAGCGTTAAAGTAAATTTAATAAACACACGGCACCAGCTTTTATCGTTTTTGGATGATGAGATTATCGACGCTCTTGCATATCATCTGCGCGAGAACGGTGTGCTCGTGCGTCACAGTGAAGAATATGAAAAAGTTGAAGCAGATGAAAACGGCGTTACTATATTTTTGAAATCAAACAAACAGATTCGAAGCGAATATTTATTGTGGGCACAGGGCAGAACAGGCAACTCGCAAAATATGGGTTTGGAAGAACTTGGTATTATAACGGATTCCCGCGGTTCGATACCGGTCAATCAATATTATCAATCATCTGTTCCAAATATATTTGCTGTCGGCGATGTTACGGGCTATCCGAGTTTGGCAAGCGCAGCTTATGATCAAGGAAGATTTGCAGCACGTTTTTTAACACGCGGCGAATGCACAACATTAAACATTGCCGATATTCCAACAGGTATTTATACAATTCCCGAAATTAGTTCTATTGGTTTAACAGAGCGAGAATTAACCGAGAAAAAAATTCCTTATGAAGTAGGACATTCTTTTTTCAGGCATCTCGCGCGTGCCCAAATAACAGGACGAACTACCGGTATGTTAAAAATTTTATTTCACCGCGAAACTTTGGAAACTCTCGGTATTCATTGCTTCGGCTACGAAGCTTCGGAGATTATTCACATCGGACAAGCAATAATGAGCCAAAAAGGAGGCGGAAATAATCTGATGTATTTTATCAACAACACATTTAATTATCCGACTATGGCTGAAGCGTATAGAGTTGCCGCGTTAAACGGATTTAACAGAATTGAATTGGGTAACTAAAACAAAACCCGCTTTATGCGGGTTTATTTTTTCTACAGACAAATTTATTTCAAACCAAGTTCCTTACACATTCTGTAAAAATTAGAAGGTGCCAAACCAAGACGTTCTGCGGCTGACGAATCCGAACTTGAAATACTGCGAACGTATTTAAAATATTTTACACGGAAAATTTTTTCCATTTCTTTTAGCGGCAAAACTTGTCCGCCGTATAAATTTTCGAAATTTGTTTCTTCTTTTGCGATAATGTGATTTCCCAATATCATTGGACTGCTGATATCTTTTGCAGTAATTGTTCCGTGGCTGTTCAAAACCAAACGCTGCACAACATTTCTTAATTCACGAACGTTGCCGGGCCATTTATAATTTAATAAAATTTCTGCGGCTTTTTCGTCAACAGCCGGCTTCGAAAATCCAAGATCCATACTATAAAATTCGAGAAAATGATCAAAGAGTAATAGAATATCGTTGCCGCGTTGTCTTAACGGAACAACATCCAAAGGCACTACATTCAATCTATAATAAAGGTCTTCCCGGAATTTACCGTTATTAACTTCCTGCGCAAGATTTTTATTTGTTGCCGCAATAAGGCGAACATTTACCGAAACTTTTTCCGTTCGGCCGATTTTTTCTATTTCGCCTTCTTGTATAACCCGCAACAATTTAACCTGCGCCGTCGGCGGAAGTTCGGCAACTTCATCAAGAAAAATTGTACCGTTGTTTGCAATTTCAAAAAGGCCTGCTTTATTACCGCTTGCGCCTGTGAACGATCCTTTTTCAAACCCGAACAATTCGCTTTCGATTAATTCGGCTGGAATAGACCCGCAATTAATCGGCACAAAATTTTCGTACTTCCTTTTACTCTTTAAATGAATATGCCATGCAACAAGTTCTTTGCCTGTACCCGAAGCTCCGTTGATTAAAATATTCGCATCGCTTTTGGCATATCGCTCCAAATTTTCTATCAGCTGAAGCATAGGTTTGGATTCGCCTATGATTTTTTTTGCTTCGAGTTGTTTTTCAATGCTTATGCTTAAACGTTTATCCGATTTTAATTTCTGTTTTTCAAGTTTCTTTTTATCGAATGCATTAAAGATGCTTAAAATAAAATCTGTTGGTTGATAAATATATTCTTCAATGTTTCCTGGATATTTAGTGCAGTACCAAAAAGCGCCTGCACGCATCAAGTTGTTGGCGAATTCGTAGTTTGTAATATTGATTGTCATCTTTGTAATTACAATGATTTGAATAAACGGGTCGGATTCTTTCATTTTAGTAATTAAGGATTCACCTTTCAGACCCCCGGAAATTTGGTAGTCCATAATTACAATATCATATTTATCCTGATGCAATTTTATCAGTTCAAGTGCGGCTAATCCATTGGAAACTATGTCGATTATTTTAATTCTTGTTTCGTAATAACTGATTGTGTTTTTAACTCTTGTTACGTCAAAGTCTTCGTCTTCAACCAGCAGGATATTAATTTGATCGCTTCTGCTCATCAACTACCTTCTAGATTTAATTTGAATTGTAAAACGGCATCCGCCTTCGTTAAGGTTTTCGCAATCCAGCTGCCATCCGCATTTTTCAACAGCCATTTGATAGGCGATATAGCAACCGTAACCCGAGTTCGTCCCTTCAACTTTTTTGGTTGTTTCATTTTCAAGAAAAATTCTTTTTATCCCGTCATCGCCTATCTCCATCAATTCCTCATTTATTCCTTCACCGTTGTCTTCAATAATTACATAAGATACACAGTTTTCAACATCATACTCGGTAATAACTTTTATTAAAATGGATTCTTTATTTCCATGATCAATACTGTTTTGAATTAACGGTTCAAGTATTTCCCAAACAACAAATTCATTAACATTTACAGGCGGAAGTTTATCGTCTAGTTTCAATTCAATTTTGAACATATCATTTTTACTCGATATGCGTAAAAATACATGTTTAACAATAAATTCTATCAACTGGTTTATATTAGTATGAAACATAGGATTGATAATAGTATTAATTTCCTGGTCATACCACTTCATATCGTAAATAATTCTTGAAATAAAATTGGAATATGTAATCACTCTTTTTTTCAGATCTTCTATGCCCGGCAAATCCATTCTGCGCACATCGTCTTTTATAAATCCTATAATTTTTTCGGCTTTGTGATGAGTATGATAAATTCGCTTTGTAAAAAGAGATTCTTTTTCAAGTCTGATTTGTTTCTTGATATTCTCTTCATGCTCTTCAAATAATTTTTGCTGAGCTTCATTTCTTTCATGTACTGCGTTTGAAGATATGTAAAAAATTAAGATTAGTCCTATTAAAATCAGCGAAGAATAAATCAACGCAACTTTATCAAAGTTTGCACTGACTTCTTTTGTTAGAAATGAAAAATCCGGTGTTATTTTCATGTACATAACGCCGAGGTATTCGCCGTCCGGTACAAACGGAACAAGTATGTTGAATGTTTGCTGGTTTTCTAGTTTGCTGTAAATAATTTCTGATGCCTTCATCTGGCTGCGCCTCGAAAGGAATAATTTTATCCCCTCGTGGTATTTATCTTTTTCACTGTCGTAAGGCGCAAGTTCGTCCACCAAAAACGAATATAGTTTTTGACCGCTGTCTATTACATAAAGTCTGTGATTCCTAATCAAGATCAACGATACATCTTTAACACTTTTTTGAATTAACTGCTGCTTGAAAATAACATTAAATGTATATGTAATTCTCCTTTCATCGTACTCGGCGTGCGGTTTATCTAAAAATAAATTTTCGTAAAGAAGCTCCATGCTTGTAGCCGTAACAATTGCAAGTCGGTCGGCGGAATGTTTTTGATACCACGATTGTGTTTCGTTAAGAAAATCGTTTAGAGAAGATTTTTGCACGAGCGCAAGTATAATTTGAAAAGCGATAAGAATCATCAAGAACACCGTAACGTGTTTTATCTGAAACTTATATTTTGAAATTTTACTTTGTTCTGTATTCTTGAGCATAATGTTAAAACTTAGAATTCCTTAACCGTGCTTTTTTCAAGCTGGATGGCATCGCTCGCTTTTTTTAATGCCTGCTTTACTGTTATTTGATTTTTTAGCGCCTGTTCAAAATACGACGACATTATTTTAGAATACCTTGTGTATTCGGGATGAAAAGGTCTGTGCATCGTGTGTTGAATTAGTTTTCTTACCTCAACGATTTGTGGAAATATCTTTTCATAGTACGGATCGTAAAATATTTTTTTTACAACCGGGTAGTGCCCGCTTTCGTGGTAAATAATTTCCTGCGATTCATCCGACAAAAGAAATTTCACAAAATCCACAACTTCGTTTTTTTTATCGGAGAATTTGGACATCATCAAGTTCCATCCGCCCATAATTGATGCAGGCTGCCCCGATTGAAAATACGGAAGCGCCGCTTTGCAAAGTTTGTTTTCTTTTGCAGTGTCTATGGGTACGTCTTTAAAATCTTTATCAAAACTTGGCCAGCCGTGTAAAAACAATCCGTCATTTTTGATAAAGTATTGATAACTCTGTATCTCTGTAAACTTTGTAACTATAGGGGGAGTCATCTTATACTTCAATATTAGGTCATACAGAAGTTGAAGAGCTTTTTCCGCTTCGGGTTTTTCAAGATTAAAACCATCCTCTTCAAAATATTTCGGGTTCTGCCCCAACAGCAGCTCCATGAAGCTGCAAATAAATCCTTCGTAATCGGCGGCGGGAAAAATATAAAACGGGTTATCAATATTTAATTCGCTGCTTATTTTTATGAATTCTTCCCACGTTATGTTGTTTTCAATCTTATTAATTATATCCTTTCCGTTTTTCATTTTTTCAATCAAATCTTTTCGGTAATACAATATTCCTTGAACAAGGTTAAGCGGAACAGCAACAAGTTCGCCTTCGGAATAGCACGACGTTAATACTTGCGGCAATATTCTATTTTTTTCTTCTTCGGAAAAATATTTATCAAAAGGTTCCGACCACTTTGCGAATCTCTGCACCCAAATAATATCAACTGCGTAAAGATCGATGCCGTCGCCCATACCTCGCAGGGATCTTGCAAGTACTTCTTTTCTTTCGTTTGTACTGAAATCAAAATTGGGAAAATCAATAGGAACTACTTTTACTTTGCCTTTCATGCGATGATTGTATTTATCAATCAATATTTTATGCGCGGCTGTCACCCGGTCGGCAAAATAAATTTCAACTTCGCCTGGTTTTTCTTCGCCCTTTTGTATGTAAAATATAATTCCGTAAACAACAACCAAAAGAATTATGAAAAGAATACTCCATCTTTGTTTAATTGAAATCATAATTTCTGCAGATGATTTTAGTAATGATTCAGAAAATAATTTTTACAAGTTTTAACAACATTGAATACAGCCGTATTAAAATTACTTAAAAATATGCTCATATTATTCTTCCTTCTGCAATGAATTTAAATAAATTAGAAGAAGTGCTGCTCTTTCAAAACTTGATTGAAATGTTTTTGCAGATGTCCTACAGCTAATTATAATTATGGTTCAAAAATAAAATTATTTAAAATCCATTTAGGACGAATGGAAGTTTTTTGGATTGAATATTGCGAGGTTACGGCGACCTCAAGCGCCCATGAATTATCACCTCGATCACAATCAATTCCCTTGCCCAAGGAAGTAAAATCGCCGTTGCATGTCATATCCATTTCGGAACAATCGGCATTCGGTGCCGCACCCCAAGACCATGCGAGATAACCAATTTCATTTTCAAAACATTCTTTCATCACAGTCTTATAATCAATGCAACATTTGCATTGAACGGCTTTATGAGCAAACTCTCCTACCAAAAGGGGCATTCCCATTTCCACCGACTCTTTAATCTCATCAGCAATTCTAATTGAATCGTTATCCGACCACCAAATATGAACAGAAAACATTAAGTTTTTTAAAGGATCGTTTTCCTGCAAATGCTTCCAGGTAGATTGCAAAATATTGATATCCTGCCCCCAACCGGAAGCATCTATAATCAGCGGTACATTTATTCCGGCATCTCTAAAACGATTTATTGCCTCGGTATAAAAATCAATGAATTGTTCTTTATCAACTTCCCAATCCCCGGCTTCGTTGGCAATATTTACCAAAATGTATTTTTCATGCTTTCTAATTATATCAAGAACTTCAGGCTGCATCCACCAGTTAATTACTGATTCCAAATTTTCCCATTTTCCAGTAGCAGAGTGATTTTCTAGAATAGGAATCATTTCATTTTTGATGCAATTTGTAATCAATGAATCCATTTGCCCGATAGGTGTAAAATTTTCTAATGTAATTCTAACTGCGTTCGCGCCGTTTTTCGCAATTTCCGGGAAATACTTTTCGCCAACTCTATCATTTTTTACCCAGCAAGACATTTCGTTAACACCGCGAATTATTATTTTTTCATCACTTGGTGAATTTAAGAATCTACCCTTAACAAAAAATCCAGGTATAGACTGCGCACTAATAACGCTTATTAACAATGTACTTAAAGAAATTAATAATGCAACCGCAAAGATTCTGTTTTTCATTTTTTATCCAAAATTTAACCGCGAACTTTTTTATAGATTAAATATACTTTTAATTATCGGCTGACATTAAAATTATCATTCTTCCCAACTATCGGTTCTAAAAGATGAAGCAGGCAAACCTGCTTTGTTAAAAAATGTTCCTTCTTCCATATTACTCCAGCAGTAGCGTACCGCCGTAGGTTTTTTAACCTCAGGTGATGAAATAATAAGTTTATCATTCCTTACCTCTACAGTAGCTTCATAAAAAACTTTATCGCTACCCGCTATTGTAAAATTATTCTTTCCGTTTAATAAATTTATTTTAAGTCCTTCGGAGAATTCAAAATCTAAAATTGCTTTTCCATCTTCAATTTTGATTGATTTATAAATTGGACCAGAATAATCAACTTTTTTATTATAATCTTTTGCCAAAGCCCAAAGTGCCAATCTTTCGCCAACGTCTTTTTTATTTGCAGGATGGATATTTCCAGGATTACCAATATCCATAGTAACAATCATTCCTGTATTTGGAACCGACATTGATTGAAGTTGCGCTTCGCGTAAAAGTTGGGATTTTGTTTCTTCACCATAATTGTAAGGTGCTATCTGTGTAAAGTAAAATGAAAAATTATTTTTAAAATCATCCCGCCAATTTTTAATCATTAACGGAAAAAGGACTTTGTATTCTTCTGGATTGCCCGTGTTCGATTCGCCCTGATACCAAATTGCGCCTTTAATATTATATGGAATAAGTGGTGCAATCATACCGTTATAAAGTGCTGAAATTGTATGATCGGATATTTTTTCATCCAATGGAGGACGGTTTTTATATTCATTATCTTTTGCGCCAAAGACAAAAAGTTTTCCTCCGACAAACTCGGCAACCGGTAAATATTTCCAAGAGCCGGCAAGACTAATTTTTTCCTGGGAATCATTTAATCTGATGTAAAATTTTTCTTTTTTCCCCCACAAACCGCCGCCGCCTTGGTTATCCAAAACTCGTATTGCAATTGACAAATTTTTACCTGTTACCAATTCAGCGGGTACATTATAAATTCTATCAACGCTGTAAAATCCTGCAGCTTCATAACTTCCGACTTTCTTACCATTTACAAATGTAATATCCATATCATCAATTGGTCCAAGTTCAAGAACTAAATTTCTATTCACCCAATTTTCAGGTATCTCAATATTTTTTCTAAACCAAATTACTCCGTCGAAAGCGCCAATTTCTGTGCCTTCCCAAAGCTGCGGTAAATTCATTTCGTACCATGATGCATCATCATAATTTACAGTTGAGCATTCGGCGTCGTTAAAATCCAGATTCTTCCATTTTTCCGTTTCAGGTTTTTCATTCACATTAATTATTGGATGAACTTTCAACCACCGGTTTAAACTAATTATTTGTTCCTTGCTGGCTTCAATTCTTTTATAAGTGTCTATATATTTTTCAAATTGACCTAAATTTTCTTTGCTAATCCATGATTCAACAGGTGTTCCACCCCAGCTTGAGTGAATTAAACCGATTGGAATTTTTAAATCATTATAAAGTTTTTTACCGAAGAAGAAAGCTGTTGCACTGAATTGTTCAACAGTCGCCGGTGTACATTCAAGCCATTTTCCTACACAATCAAATTGCGGTTCGGCTGCATAAGCTCGAGTAACGGTAAATAATCTTATCTCCGGAAGTTTTGCGTTTTTAATTTCTCCGGCGCTTCCTTGAATTGTATCGCGCGGAGGCCACCCGGCTAACGGCATTTCCATGTTTGATTGACCCGAACCAAGCCATACTTCACCGATCAAAATATTTTTAAAAACTAATTTTGAATTTCCATCTTCAATTTGCAATTCATAAGGTCCGCCGTATTCCGGTGTTTTAATTTTCGTGATCCAATCCCCGTTTAAATCGACAACTGCTTCCGCCGATTTTCCCCATGATGCAGTTACTTTTATTTTTGAATCCGGTGCGGCTTTTCCCCAGACTGCTGCATCTATCTTCTGTTGCAGCACCATGTTATCCGAAAATATTGCAGGCATTTTAATTTGATTGTTGTTTTTTTCTTGTGCAGTTAAAATTGTTAATGCAAATAAAAACATCATTAAAGTTTTCATTAGACTCTCGATATAATTTTTATAAATAAGTTTTTAAGATTGTATTAAGTTGATACGATTTCCCAAAATCAAATATATCCACAGCAATTCTATTCGAAACTACTTTTGCAAAAATAATCTAATTCCCTTATACAAAGTGGGTTCCCAAACAGTATAATGATCTTTTCCCGGATCAATAAACGACTTCATATAAAAATCCTTATACTTTCTTTCATTCAATATTTTTACAAGCTCTTTAAATGGAGTTATAAATCTTACATTGTCCTCTGCTTGTCCGACTGTTATATATAAGTTTGTTTTTAGTTCTTTTGTGTTTGTGTTAAGCCGTTTTTCAATATCTATTAAATTCAGTTTTTCATCTTTATAATTTGTTTTTTCAAGAATTGCGGCGCTTGCCACAATATAATTTTCAAAGATCCCTTTTGTTTTTTCAACATAATTTAAAAGAGTATATACTGTAAAAAACCCTCCGAATGAAGAACCCCATAATGTTCTTTCGCCGTTTGTTCTGTATTCGGAATCAATTCGCGGAATTATTTTTTGAAGTATAAAATCAAGAAACCGATCAGGGTGATTTATCAAATCCCTTACACGAATGTTATTAAAATTATATGATGCCGGGTAACCGATACCAACAATAATCATTTCCTCTATATTTTCTTTACTTGCCATATCATGTATGGGTTGATGTTGATCTTTGCGCCAATTACCGTCTGTTAAAAAAAGCACGTGGTATTTTCTTTCCGGTTCCTTGTAATAACTTTCCGGCAGCGAGACATCTATCACAAATGTATCATCGATACATTCCGAGAACATGTTAAAACTTTTTATTTCAAACATATATTCTAATTTTGGTTCATTGGTTTTAACATAAGAAAATGTAATCATTATTAAACCAATCAATATTGCTGCAAAACTTCTCATTTAATTGCCAATGATATTATTGTTTATATATAATTTCTATCATGCTAATCCGAACTTAATACTAATAAATATCATAAATCACTTCAAAGAATAATGAAAGCTATTCTTTAAACATGTTGTTTCTTTTACAAAGAATAAAAACATAAAATGATTATTAGTTTTTGCGTTTAACTAAGAGACAACAACCAACTAAAATTATGCCCAAACTAATCTGTTTTATTATCCTAAAACATGTGAATTACAAAACCTTTTCTTTATTATTTTAATAAAACTATATCATTATTTGAAAATACTCGAAGCAGTCCTTTTATAACAAAAATAGAAAACCTTAAAAATGTGTACCAATTACACAATTTTATATTCGTTTATTTAATATACAAGATAGCACAATATTTGAAGAGCAAATGTTAATAGAATATGAGAGATATAATGAATCTGAAACAAGAAATTTTAATTGGGGGCAAAACCGACAGTCAAAAAATTTGTCTTGAAATGATTGACTACTTGTACAACAATTTGTTGTGTAAATGGTACCCGCTTGCAATTGACCAAGAATTTGGCGGATACTTTACAAACATAAGTTACAATTTTAAGTTAATGCCCGAACAAGAAAAAATGATTGTTACACAGGCTAGGCACATGTGGACAACAGCAAAGGCAGCCGATTTTTTTAATGATGAAAATTTCTACAATTACTCAAAACATGGTTTTGATTTCATAAAAAACAAAATGTGGGATTCCAAATTCGGCGGCTATTTTCAAATTAGAAATAGAGAAGGCGGTTTTTCCGATGTTGAAAAATGGAATAACGAAAAAAGAGCTTACGGAAATGCATTCGCGGTTTACGGATTAGCCGCGCTTTATAATTTAACTAACAATAATGAAGTTTTATCCCAAGCAAAAAAATCATTTGAGTGGATTGAAAAACATGCTTACGATACCAAGTACGATGGCTATTTTCAATTTTTGACACGCGAATCTATTCCTTTCGATAATAATAATGATTATAAATCGGAAGCAACCGATGCTGTTGAAGTAGGGTTTAAAGACCAAAATTCATCAATCCATCTCCTCGAAGCTTATACCGAATTATATAATGTTTGGAAAGATGAAAATGTTTTCAGACAACTTCACGGTTTATTAATACTTATCCGCGATGTAATAATTCATCCAAAAGGATATTTACGATTGTTCTTTAAGAATAATTGGCAGCCGGTTACTTTCAGAAATTCTCCACCGGAAATTCGCGAAGCAAATTACAGACTTGATCATGTTTCGTTTGGACATGATTATGAAACGGCTTTTTTAATGCTTGAGGCATCCCATGTTTTGGGATTGGAAGACGATATAAGGACATTACGCACTGCAAAGAAACTGATAGATCATTCAATTGAAAACGGGTGGGATAAAATTAACGGCGGTTTTTTTGATGAAGGATACTATTTCGATGAGAACGGCAAGTGCAAAATAATCAAAGAAACAAAAAATTGGTGGGCGCAAGCGGAAGGTTTAAATGCTTTACTTCTATTTTCTAAAATTTTTCCCGAAGAAAAAAAATATTACGACTTGTTTTTACAACAATGGGATTACATAAAAAATTATTTGATAGATCACGAAAACGGAGATTGGTATTGGGGTAGTTTAGAAAAAGAACCACATCATAAGAATACCCCGAAAGGCAGTATTTGGAAAGCAACTTATCACAACGGGCGATCGTTAATGAATTGTATTAAGATGCTAAGTAATGAGAATTTTGATATATACAGAAACAACGAAAAATTTAGAATAATAAAAAACGAATTCGATCATTTTGTTATCCATTGGAAACAACAAGCTAAATACTTATAGAGATTAGTTCTGAATAATGGAACAAAAACAATTCTAATTCCAAAGAGTTTTTGTTTCTTAATAAAATTGAAATTTAAAAGCCATGCGTGAATAAACAAAAATACATGGCTTTTTGGGAGGCACCCAGAATAAGAAGAAATTCTTATTTCTTCTTTATTAACTTTAGATTTTTTGCTATCAAATCATTTCTTTGTTTGACACTTAAAGCGCTGCGGTATCCATCTTCAGGCGTATTTAAAACGTAATCTAAAAGTTTATCAACGGTTGATGTTGCAACATGCATGCGTGTATCGGAAGAAGCATAATAAATTAAAACATCGCCGTTAGGTTTTTTAACCCAGCCGTTACTAAAAACAACGTTCGAAACATCGCCTACACGTTCTTCACCTTCGGGGGCAATAAAATAACCGCCGGGTCTTGCAATTATTTTGCTTGGTTCTTTAAGGTCGGTTAAAAATAAATAGAGGACATAACGAAGTCCCGCTGCCGTATTGCGCACGCCGTGTGCAAGTTGCAACCAACCCTTTTTGGTTTTTATTGGGGCAGGACCGATTCCGTTTTTAACTTCTTTAATTGTATGATAAACTCTATCGTCTATTATAGTTTCTTTTTCAATCACCGCGTTTTCAATTGAATCGGATAAACCCCAACCTATTCCCCCGCCGGTTCCGGCATCAATAAATCCATCTTGAGGGCGGGTGTAAAACGCATACTTACCATTTATAAATTCAGGGTGAAGCACAACATTTCTTTGCTGTGGAGATTTTGTTTTTAGATCAGGCAGGCGTTCCCACTTAATCAAATCTTTTGTTCGTGCAATTCCGCATTGTGCGTTTGCTGCAGAAGTATCGCTCAACGGTGCATCTTTATCTTTTCTCTCCGTGCAGAATAAACCGTAAATCCAACCGTCCTCATGTTTTACCAAACGCATATCGTAAACATTCGTATCGGGTTCTTTTGTTTCAGGCAATATTACAGGGTAGTCCCAAAATTTAAAATTATCAACCCCGTTTGGCGATTCTGCTATTGCGATAAAAGATTTTCGGTCAGCGCCTTCTACACGAACTGAAAGTACTATTTTACCTTTGAACTCCATTGCACCGGCATTAAATGTTCCGTTAACTCCAATTCTTTCCATCAGAAAAGGATTAGTTTTTGGATTCAAATCATAACGCCAAAATATCGGTGTGTGTTCCGATGTTAAAATAGGATATTTATAACGGTCGAATATCCCATTGCCTTTTTTGATTTTTTCGTTTTCCCTTTTGATCAATTTTTTATGATCATCAAAAAGTTTTTTTAGTTTTTTATTGAAAGCATCTTTATTCATTTTCTACCTTATCATCTTAAACTTTTTCCGCCATTTCCTGATAAAATTTTTCCACTTTTTCACCGGCAATTTTTTCAAGTTTATCATACCATGTGAATTTTAGAATTATCGTTGTTACTATAGTTATGGCTAAAGTTTCAGCCATATAGATATATGATTTAGTTACCAAAAAAATTGGCGAAGCAACTAATGATGTTTGCCAAATTATACCTATTACTACATTGAAAGCATCCATTTTGAAATTTGTATTTGGCTGAAATTCCGGGAAGCGTTCTTGTACTTTTTTACGAACCGGGCCCCAAGCTCCCCACGGGCGAACTCTTATATAAAACTTCATTAAAACTTCATCCGGTTCTGTTTCAGTTAAATAACTTCCAAGGAAACAGCCAATTAATGAAATTAATAAAATAACCGGGAATGCGTTAAGCGCCGGTAATGCCGGAAATAAAATAGGGGCCAAAATTGAAGCACTTATACCGACAACCATTCCCCAAAAATAACCGTAACCGTTTAACCGCCACCAATACCATTTCAAAACATTTGCTGCTGTGTATCCGCCGAATAAACCGTTTGTAATCCATAACGTTACTTGATTTACAGAATCAACAATAAAACCGAATATAAACCCAACTATTACGAAAAATACCGCGACTATATAACTTAACTGTACATATTTTTTATCAGGCGCATTTGGATTAATAAATTTTTTATAGATATCGTTAACAACATAAGCGGGAGCTGCATTTATAGTTGCAGCATATGTTGACATGAATGCGGCTAATAAACCGGCGAGTAAAAGTCCAACTAATCCAACAGGTATTAAACTTCTGAGTGCATAAGGAAGTATCATTTCAAAATCAATATTTGGGCCCATAGCTTTTAATTGTGGAATTAGAAAAACCAATGCCAATACTGTTAAACCGGTTATCATCATAAATCTTGGAAAGAATAAAACGATAGAAACAAAGCCGCTCATCTTTGCAGCTTCCTTTGGATTGCGTGTTGCAAGTACTCTTTGCATATCATAATTTGGCGCAGGGCCGGCGGCGGAAACAAGAATCCCTTTAAATAAAACAAGCATAAAAAATATTGTAAATAATTCGTAACCGTCCTGTGCAATTTTTGAATTAACGCTATCAATTAAATTTGACCAGTCCATGTTTAAATTCCAGCCGAAGAAAATATCTTTCCATCCGTTTGGTATTACTGCGTTTAGTGCTTCCGGGGCAACCGCGTTCATTGCAACAATTCCCACGGCAATCGAAGCTATTGTCATAACAATAAACTGCAGAAACTCCGTTATAACAACGCTGAACATACCTCCTTTAATTGCATACACAGCCGTAATACTCATTATAATTACTGCATACATATCTGCTGAAATATCCCAAGGCAAAAATGTTTTTGCAAATTTACCGATTCCCTTAAAATCATATGCAATCATTCCAATAACACTAATCAAAGCAAAACATACAACAATTATGTGAGCAAGCCGCGCTCCTTTTCCGTTTCCGAAACGTGTTTGTATCCATTGTGCACCTGTCATTACGCCCGAACGACGGAGCCAAATAGCCAAAAAAATCATTAGAAATATTTGATTAAAAACAGGCCACACCCAAGGTATCCACACACTTTTTAATCCATAAACAAAGAGAAGATAAACAAGCCACATGGTTCCTGTTATATCAAACATTCCGGAAGCATTTGATACACCAAGCATCCACCATGGTAAAGAATTGCTGCCTAGGAAATAAGAATCAAGGTCTTTTATCGATCTGCGGGAAACAAGAATTCCAAGACCAAAAACTACTGCGAAATAAGCTACTATTATTCCTACATCGATAATATGAATATGCATTTTTTTTCTTGTTTGTGATTAGAAATTGGAAAAGTTTATTGGTGCAGAAATAATGCCAAATCAATAATCATTATTTTCTTAAATCGTTTCAATAATTTCAATTAATTACTCATTACATCGTTTTATTATTATAATAAAATTTATGAAATTGATAATTGAGCAATTCGATAAGCTCTTAGCGGAATGTTATTCTTTTCCAAATTCTATAAACTCAACCGGCGCTCCGTTTTCTAAAA
>CAZRMG010000021.1:0-930 GCA_964601095.1 uncultured Melioribacteraceae bacterium
TACAAGTTCGCTGCCTGCGTTTTCATGGAATCGTTTTCAGCCGGGATTTAATTTTAAATACAGCGTAGAGGTATTTACACGGGAAACAATTCCCGTTCTTATTTGGAGCCGCGCAAATATTAAAAAAGACGACACGCAAACATTTATGACATCAACGGCTTCGTTCACCGGGTTACCCGCGGGGGATTATTATTGGGTTATTTGGTGTATTGACGATTTTGGAAATCGGGCACAATCAACACCCGGAACATTTAGCGTTCAATAAAAATTATGAGCAATTTTTACGCAGAAAATATTAATCACATTAAAAACCTTTCCAAAGAAGAGTTTGAAGCTTTGTTTGAATTTACACAGGTACTAAATTCACCAAACCAACAGGATTCTTTAATTGAGAATGCTATCGACGTTGTAATAAATGTGATTAATGCCGAGAGAGGTTTGTTCGTAAAATACGACGAGCCGACAAATCAATTCTCTATTATATCTGCAAGAAAAATTTCGAACGAAAGCATAACGGATCTCAATCAATTCTCTTCGGGAATTCTTCAAAAAGTAATTAAAGAAAAAAGGCCGCTGCTTTATCACGATGTAATGGGCGATCCTAATTTATCACAATTTGAAAGCGTGCAGATTCACCGCATCAAATCCGTTATAGGCGTTCCGATTGTTAGAGATCGAAATGTTTGGGGTGTAATAGTAGCAGACAGCACTCTGGATAGAAGAGAGTTTACAGAAGAAAATTTGATCTTTTTAAACTTCTTTTCGAACTTGGTTTCTCTCGCGCTCGATCGTATAATAAAACTTGAAGAGCTTGAAAAAGAGAACCGGATTTTGATGAACAAACTTCAGTCGACTGAAGATATTCCGGAGATGATCGGTAATAGTCCGGTTATGCGAAACCTCGCTCAACTAATTCATAAAGTTGCTTTA
>CAZRMG010000021.1:940-15472 GCA_964601095.1 uncultured Melioribacteraceae bacterium
CTTTAACGGAAGCAACTGTTTTGATTACAGGCGAGAGTGGTACCGGGAAAGAAATTGCCGCAAAAGCAATTCATCAATTAAGTAAGCGAAAGGACAAACCGTTCCTGGGACAATTTTGCGGCTCTATTCCCGATAGTCTTCTTGAAAGCGAATTATTCGGGTATAAAAAAGGAGCATTCACCGGTGCAAACTCGGATAAGCAGGGACTTCTTGAGGCAGCCGATGGCGGAACTTTTTTTCTTGATGAAATTGCCGACATATCAAATGCGCTTCAAGCAAAACTTCTTCGTGTTTTAGAAAACATGGAAATTATCCGGCTCGGCGACACCAAGGTAAAAAAAATAGATGTTCGTATTGTTGCGGCAACAAATAAAGATTTACATGCGCTTTCAAAAGACGGAATATTTCGCGAAGATTTATTTTATAGATTAAATGTCTTCCCTATAAAAATGCCGCCCTTGCGGGAAAGAAGAGAAGACATTCCATTACTCGCAAGTCATTTCATTAAAAAATTGGCGCAAAAAGAAATTCAAATCGATCCCGCGGCAATAAAAAAACTTGAAGGTTATTACTGGCCCGGAAATATTCGTCAATTGATAAATGTTATTCAACGCGCGGTTATACTTTGCGATTCAAAAAAAATTCACACTGATCATATCATTCTTGAGGACAGTAAAGATCTAATTGATTTCAAAGGAACTCTCGGTGAATTTGAATTTCTGCTTCTCAAAAAACGCCTTGAGGAATTTAACGGCAATAGAACTTCAACTGCAAAATCATTGGACGTTTCCGTTAGATGGATACAACTAAAACTCAAAGAACTTGGCGAACAATAAAATGAATGGAATGACTACTGAAATATTGTTCGAAAAGTTTGAGATAATTGAGGTTCTAAAAAAAGACGAACACGCCGCCGTATACCTTGCAAACCATATTTATTTAAGTAAAAAAATAATTTTAAAGGTTCTTAACACGCAAAAACTTCCCGACCAGGCGCTCGTCGAAAGATTTAAGCGCGAAGCGAAACTTCTTGCAAAATTAGATCATCCGAATATTATAAAGGTACTGGACTTCGGAACCAGCAAAGAATTCTTCTATATATCCTTCGAATACATTGAAGGCACAAGCTTGCGCAACGTAATTAATTCTAGACCTCTTTCATTTGATGAAAAAAATCATCTTATGGTTCAACTTCTGAAGGGACTTCACTACGCGCATTCTTTCCAAATAATACACCGCGACATAAAGCCCGAGAATGTTTTTATTGATAATAACTTGAATTTAAAATTGGGCGACTTCGGGCTCGCGCTCTCGTCCGAAGATAGTTTTGTAACAAATCCGTATTCGATTGTCGGAACTCCGAGTTATATGTCACCTGAACAGGTGCGCGGTGCAAAATTAACCCTGCAAAGCGATTTGTTTTCCACAGGCGTTTTATTATATGAATTGTTCTCCGGCAAAAATCCGTTCTTAAAAGAAAACGTTACATTAACTCTTAACGAGATAATGTCGTACAGCGAAGAAGCATTGGAAGAAAACCTAAAAGCTATTCAGCCGGAAATTAAAGATGTTCTCTATCATCTTTTACGTAAAAAACCCGAACAAAGATATTCAAGCGCTCTTGATGCGTTAAAAGATTTAAATGTTTCGATCGAACTACAGACGCTTGCAATAAATCGTGACGGCAAGAAATTACAATCGAATAAAATCAAAATTATTTATTCTGTTGTTGCGGCAACAGTTGTTCTTTTAGGATTTATTGCGTTCCAAATTTTTCAAAACACCCCCGAAAAATCTTTATCATCAGATTCTGAAGGATCCGGGTTAATTGATTCTGAAAATAATATCCCGCCGCAGAATAACAATTCTACGCCGAAAGAGAATAACAACGAAATAAATAATCCCGACAGCCCGACTATCGATCAACAACAGGAAAATACAATCCCATCTCAAACAGAAACAGAAAAAAGCAATGTTATCGCTTATGGAGCTTTAACTGTTAATTGTTTTCCCTATGCCGAAGTTTCTATCGACGGTGAAAGAATTGGGATAACTCCAATTTCGAGACCAATGCAATTTCTAGCAGGCACTCATACTTTGAAATTAATTCATCCCGATTACCCGCCGTACACTCGTGAAATAATTATCAAAGAGGGCGAATCAACAAAAATTAATGTACTTCTCGACACAACCATGGCATACATAAAATGTGAAGTTCATCCATGGGGAGATGTTTTTGTAAACGGCGATAAAAAAGGGACAACTCCACGGCTCGGTTTAATTAAGATAGTTCCAGGATTTATAAACCTTACAATAAAAAATCCTTATTTTAAAGACATCGATACCGTAATTAGAGCAAGGCAAAACGATACATTAAAATTGAAGTTCGCTTTCAAAAAATGATTATGATGAAAATCTCCGTCGCCGTAATAATTCTTTTTTTTTCATATAACTGCACGTTTGGACAGTCAATATCCTATCGCGATGTAAAGCATGAATTTGAGTCTTTCGAATATGAAAAAGTAATTTCTCTTTCTGATGAACTGCTTTCCACATCAAAGTTATCTGATACACTATTGGTTGACATACACTTGATGAGAGCAATTTCTTTTTTCTCGATACGTAACGAAAACAAATGCAAGATTAGTTTTGGTGAAATATTAAAGATTAACAGGAATTGGACGCCCGACCCATCAACAATTTCTCCTGTAATAATTCCTTTTTTCAACGAGGCCAAAGCTGAATTTTCAAAGAACGAATCCCCGCAGCAAGAGGTTAAAGATTCAACGCTTGTTAACTTTCCTTCAAAAATCTTTAATCATTCGTTAATGAGGGAATCCGCCGTTCGAAATATTTTTCTCCCGGGATGGGGACAATTATACTCGGGCAGCAAATCAAAAGGAACTGTTATTACGGCGGTATCGGCAACCGTGCTCGCGGCTTCAATTTATTTTATAGTTGACACAAACAACAAAGAAAACGAATACCTTTCCACTGTGGATAAAAATTTAATAATGGAAAAGTACAATGATTACAACTCATCGTATAAAATCCGGAATGTGTTATTAATTTCATATGCTGCGATTTGGCTGTTCAGTCAGTTGGATTTATTCTTTTTATCCGAAGACAACACATTTATTATTGATGGAAGTAATATTAGCCCAAACATATCGTTTCAGAATTCACCGGGTGTTGGTCTAAATTTTAAAATTCCCTTTTAGTTTTATAGCGAAATATTTTCATTTACCGCGAATTTTTTTCGCAGCACGACACCTTTCTTAAATGAAATGAATAATAAAAGATTCTCTTTTCATCAAAAAAACGCAGGAATTATTTTTTGTTTTCGAGTTTTTTACCTTGGCATATCTATTGCACACGATTCAAACACACACAGACAGGCTCCGTCCTTAAGGTTGGCGAAGGGTATAAAGTTTAGCGGTTTCCTTCGCCTTCTTTTTTTCTAATAAATTAAGAATCGAAAACCCACTTAGTTACAATCAACTCTAATCTTTTGGGAATTTATTTCATTATTAGAATTAATAGTTATTATTACAATTCATAATAGTGTAAATAACCGTCGTTAATTTTTCAATTAGACCAATAATTCATATATTCGGCAACAAAAAATCTGCTAAAAAGATAGATGAAATAATGGAAATAACCGAATTTAAGGTTGAGAAAAACGGCGACGTTGTAATTGTTCAGGTATTTTTAAACCGGGCAACTCTTGCAAAGGCAGTTAAGTTTAAAGATTTGGTAAGTGGTTTAATTGATGAAGGTATCAACAAGTTTGTTATTGATTTAAGTATTTGCGAATATCTCGACTCAACTTTTCTTGGGGCAATGATATCGTTGCTTAAAAAAGTAAATTCTCTTAGCGGTGATTTACGGTTAGTTTACAGCAAGGAGATGCCTTCTTTGGTATTTGTTTTAACGAGAATGGATAAAGTATTTAAAGTGTTTAACGGGCTTGATGAGGCATTGGCAAGTTTTAATCCCGAAAAGCCAAAGCAGCCGCTTCAGTGGAAATAATTATTTTTCTACATTAAAAATTTTATAAACTTTATCACCCTCGCGTACCAATTCCTCACAAATAAATGTTATATCGTTTCCTTTCGATGCAATTGATATTTCTTTATCATCACTCATCATTTTTTCAAGAGTCATTTCAACAACGCCCGTTGTGTTTCCAATTATATAAAGACTATCGCCAATCTTTATTGTGCCGGTTTCTATTCTAACATTAACAATTTTTTTCTTTTTGTAATAATTTAGTACGCGGCCGACATATACTTTACGCGTAGTGGCGTTGCTGCCGTAAATAGCGGCAAAGCTTTCGGAGCCCGGCTCGCCAATATAAAACCCGGTAGAAAATCCCCGGTTGTAAACCTTGCCGAGTTCATCAACAAAATCCTTTTTTACTTCTTCGGATAGTTTTCCTTCAAAGTACAAGTCAATAGCTTTTCGATATGTTGAAACAACTTTCGCAATATATTCGGGGCTTCTTTTTCGCCCTTCAATTTTAAATGAATCGATTCCGGCTTCAATTAATTTATCAAGAATATTGATTGTGCATAAATCTTTTGGCGACATTACGTAATCTTCGCCAAGAATAAGAGAAAAACCTTCGTCTTTATCTATTATTTCATATTCTCTTCTGCACGGCTGAATACATTCACCGCGGTTTGCGCTTTTACCGAATACTTCGTGACTCATAAAACATCTTCCGCTAACGGCAACACACATTGCACCGTGGACAAAGGTTTCAATCTCAATGTCTACATTTTTTTTTATCTCGGTTATTTTATCAAGCGTACATTCGCGGGCAAGTACAATTCTTTTAGCGCCAAGTTCTTTATAAAAATTTGCGGAGCCCGAGTTTGAAATTGATGCTTGGGTGCTTATACAAAACGGAACACCAAACTCTTTACATTTCATAATAACCGATGGATCCCAACAAATAATCATGTCAACGCCGGCGTTTTTAGCATTGAGAATAATATTATCAAGACCGCCGAGCTCTTGCTCAAATACAATAGTGTTTAATGTTAAGTGAGTATCAACATTATTTTTTTTACACAAAGCCACAATTTCGGGAAGGTCGGAAGTTTTAAAATTGCCGGCCATTGCCCGCATATTTAGAGTTTCTATACCAAAGTAAACTGCGTCCGCACCGCTATTTATGGCGGCAGTTAACATACTCCAGTCGCCCGCCGGGGCAAGTAATTCAGGTTTTTTGTTCTTCATCTTCTTCATTTATAAATGCAATAATAATAAAAGTACTTTTATTTTCGTCATAACGGCAACTATTTTTACTTAATTGAGGGGACGTTTTTCTTATTAACTATTATAATATTGAAAGAATGCGCTTTTATATTCTAAAACTTCGGCAAATAGTATATTTACTCGTATGATTTTATTATTTTGTAAACCAACATTATCCGGTTAATAATTCCAAATATGAAAAGCGGGTTTGACAAAATTTTGAAAAAAGTATGTTCCGAAAGCAACGGAACTGCTTCATATATTATAAATTCGTCGAAAAACAATGTTGAAATCGTTTCTCTATTCGGCGATCTTGACATAAACGAGAAAAAGTTAACTTCTTTAAATAAACTAATTTCGGGCAAAAAAGAACCAAGTCTTTCGGAATTAAAGAAATCCAATATTTTTACGTCATTTGTAAAACTCACGGGCTTTAAATCAATTTATAAAGAACTCTTTTTAGAAAGAGATGGTAGTAGATATTTTCTTGTAATTCTTTCCAATAACAATCTGGTCGATGTAAAAACACTTAAAACAAATTTAGCTCCTCTTTATAAAAAAATAATTGCATTGATTGATGACAATTTTAATAAAATTATTTCGGATACAACCATGCCGGAAGCCGTTACAATAAAAACAAAACACGATGAGTTTGAGAAAATATTTAAAGAAGTTACCGCCAGCATTCGCCCTGTTCTTTATGCAATCAAGCCCGATGCTTCGGAGTATATTTATATAAGCGAATCGGTTAGAACATTATTCGGTTATTCGCCCGAAGATATTTATAAAAACAAATTCCTAATTAATCGTTCTATTGATAAAGATTACATGAATGATTTTAATGCCTTTCTGGAAAAACTTCGCTCGGGAGAAGAGGCAATTGTTGAATATAAAATGAAGGATCGTTTTGGTAAAGAAAATTGGATTCGCCATACCGGAACCCCGGTTTTTAAAAACGGAACCGTTACTCATTTTGTAGGAATGATGGATGAAATTTCTGAAGAGAAGATTACAAAAATAAAATTAGACAGAACGGAAGAGCGGTTTAGATTGTTAATCGATACCGCCGATGATTTAATTTTTATACTCAACGGTTTCGGTTATTTCAGCATGGTTAATAAAAACGGCGCCAACACGCTGGGATATATGCCGGACGAAATGATCGGCAGACATTTTCTTGAATTTATTGACAAAGAAGACGAAACAGTAATTACCGAGGCGTTTAATAAAATATTACAATCCGATAATGTAACAACATTCGAAGCTGTTTTTCTTGACCGGTTTGATAAGGGAGTTACTTTTGAAATCCACGCCAAACCATTGATCACGGACGGGGAAGTATCGGGAATGATTAGCATCGGCAGAAATATTTCCGATAGAAAATTGGACGAGCATAAAATTCGCGATCTTAATGTTAAACTTGTCGAAGCAAATAGAATTATATCTATCGAGCGTGAACGAGCGAGACATAAAATCGGGGTTCTTGAAGAATTAAACAAATTGAAAGGCGAATTTATATCGAACATTTCGCACGAATTAAGAACACCCCTTGCTTCAGTTGTTGGATTTGCCGAAACGATTGTATCTGATTCGGATCTTCCGAAAGAAACAGTGAAGGAATTCAGCGGAATAATTTTAAGCGAGGGGAAACGACTTGCAAAATTAATCAACGACGTATTGGATTTTTCAAAACTTGAGGCGGGTGAAGAAGAAATAAAACTTGAAAAACTAAACATTATAGATGTAATTAATAACGCTGCGGATTCTTTTTCGGAACAATTGAATGAAAAGAATCTTATTCTAACAAAAGAATATCCTGCCGATGAAATTAATTTGATCGGCGACAAAAACCGTCTTCAACAAGTTTTTATAAACCTAATTTCTAATTCAATTAAATTTACAAATCCCGAAGGAAGAATTTCGTTAATAGTTAACGACTATAAAAACGAAATCGAAATTTCCGTAAGCGATACAGGGATAGGTATACCCGAAAAAGATTTGCCAAAACTATTTCAGAAATTCTCGAAGATTCAACAACCGGGCGCACCATTAACCGGTTCGGGTTTCGGGTTGGTTACCGTTAAACAAATTGTTGATCTTCATAAAGGATTTATACGCGTAACAAGCCGCGAGAACAACGGAACATCCTTTATTATCCGTTTACCTAAACAGCAACACAACCGAGGTTAATTTTGGATAAAACCATTTTTATTGTTGACGATGAAGAGGCAATTTTAAAGATGCTTACGCATTGGTGTAAAAACCAATGGGGTTATGATGTAAAAACATTTTCAAACGGCACAGATGCAATAAATGCTCTTTCCGGCAATGCCGATTTAGTTCTATTAGATATTATGCTTCCGGATATAAACGGCAACGAGGTTTTAGGAAAAATAAAACAGAAATATCCATCTCTTCCCGTTATTATGCTTTCGGCGCAGGGAAGTGTTGAAGTTGCGCTTGATTCTATAAGATTAGGTGCTTTCGATTATTTCCCCAAACCTATCGACAAAAATAGATTAGAACCTGCTGTAAGAAATGCTATTAAAAGCTTTGATCTTGAACGAGAACTTGAAAACCTAAAAGAAAATCTTAAACGCGAGTATAGTTTCGATAATATTATTTCCGCAGATAAAAAAATGCAAGATGCCTTTAAGATGATAACAAAAGTCCTTGATAACGACATAACGGTTCTTATCCAGGGCGAAAGCGGAACAGGCAAAGAACTTGTTGCACAAGCAATTCATTACAACGGCATTCGCAAGAACGCACCTTTTGTTGTTGTAAACTGCGCTTCAATACCGCGCGAACTTCTTGAAAGCGAATTGTTCGGGCACGAAAAAGGATCTTTCACCGGGGCTCATCAAAGAAAAATAGGAAAGTTTGAACTTGCCAAAGGCGGAACCATTTTCCTCGATGAAATCGGCGAAATGGAAATGTCTCTTCAAGCTAAAATTTTACGTGTAATTCAGCAAAAGGAATTTGAAAGAATCGGCGGCAATGAAATTATTAAAAGTGATGTAAGAATAATTTCGGCAACAAACAGAGATCTGAAAAATGCCGTTGAAACTAAACATTTCCGCGAAGATTTATATTATCGATTAAGTTCATTCCCAATATACATCCCGGCTTTGCGTGAAAGACGCGGTGATATTGTTGTTTTGATTGATCACTTTGTAAAATATTTTAATAATAAGCTCGGCAAGAATATAAAGGGGTTAACAAAAGCCGCTCTTAAAGCCGTATATGATTACGATTGGCCGGGCAATGTGCGTGAACTGGAAAACACTTTGGAACGTTGTTTAATTTTAACAGACAATGACATGGTTGATGTTGATGTGCTTCCGATTAACTTCGTTTCACAAACTAAAAATTCATCTTACTCGTCCAACGGCGTTTTGTTTGCCGATGATTCCCCAATAATTCCTTTCGAGAAGTTAAAAGAAGAAGCCATAAGACACGCGCTTAGAACAACCGAAAGCAACATCGTAGAAGCGGCAAAAAAATTGAAAATCGGGAGAGCAACTTTATACCGATTAATGGACAAGTATAAAATTTCTGCGGACAGATAAAGGAGAACTTGGAATGCCGATAATTGAAGAATTAGTCGATAATATAGCAATTGAAATTATTAATTTGGAAAGAGCAACTCTCAGCGAAGCCGACCAACTTAGAAATTTGATTAACGAGAAAGTTGAAATGGGTTATTATAAAATTATTGTTGATTTAACTACCGTTGAATTTGTGGACTCAACTTTTCTCGGAGTAATAGTCGGTTCATTAAAAAAAGTTGCAAAGTTAAACGGTGATTTGAAACTCGTCGGTTTTAAGCCGGCTGTAAGATCTATGTTTGAACTTACAAGATTGTTCAGGGTTTTTGAAACACATTCCGATTTAAAAGAAGCAATCAGAAGTTTTATTACAACAAAGTAATATTGAGCGCACCGTGGAAACAAATACAGACAAAAAATTTTCCGCAGTTATTCTTCTTGTTGAAGATGAAGTAAACATAGCAAAACTTTTTAACTTCACAATTACAAAGGCCGGTTTTAAATGCGAGGTTGCTGGCAACGGCATTATAGGTCTTGAAATGGCGGAAAGAATAAAGCCCGATTTAATTATTAGCGACATAATGATGCCCGAAATGGATGGATTTGAATTCAGAAAAAAACTTATTGAAAATCCCGAATTGAAATCCATACCCTTTGTTTTTCTTACGGCAAAAGGAACGGAAGAAGATATACTTCAGGGATACGATTTGGGTATTGAGGATTATATTACCAAAACCGCGAGCCCTAAAATTGTTACAGCAAAAATATCTGCAATACTAAAAAGTCTTGAAAAAGAAAGAGTAAAAGTTGTTGATGAAGTGCAAAAGGCAGCAGATTCTATGGGCGCCAAAGTAGTGCCGGATGAATTCCCGGTGTTCGATGGTTTTCAAATTAAACACTGGCATATGCCTTTTAAAAATGTTCCGGGCGGAGATTTTATAGATTATTTTACTATTGATGAAAATAACATGGCAATTGTTTTGGGCGATGTTATGGGTAAACGATGGGGTGCATGGTATTTTGCCGTTGCTTATGCGGGTTATGTTAGAAGCGCTACCCGATTTGTTTTAGAGTCAGCCAAAGAATTCAGCCCAAGCGATATTTTACACCGGGTTAATGAATCAATTTTTAAAGACGAAAGAATTTCGCAAGTTTTTATTACACTGTCGATAATCATTATAAATAAAGAAACAAAAATTGCTAAATATTCCGGAGCGGGGGATTTACCGATAATTTTTAAATCCGGCGAAACTAAATCCTACGAATCCAAGGGATTGCTTCTCGGCTTCAGCAGCTCAGGTGAATATGAAGACCACGAAATTAATTTAACTACAAACAGCGAAATATTTTTGGCTACAGATGGAATTATCGAATGCCGGAATAAAGCCGGAGAACTATATGGTCACGACAGACTGGTTGGTTTTATAAACAAACTTGATCCAAAAGAAGATTCGCTTGAACAACTTAAAAAAGAAGTGTTTGAATATACGGGCGGCGAACTTGAAGACGATGTGAGTGTTATTTCAATAAAAATGATTTAAAAATTAGGTTAACCTATAAATCTAAAATACTTCGCTAAGTTTTTTCTTGATGTATTCAAAATATTCTTTTGATAGACTTACCTGTTTATAAATATCCGCAATATCATTAATTTTTATTTTTTCAAAATCTTCCAATCTCGGTAGTATTAACAGACCCGCCATATCGATTGCCGCAGGACTAATTAATAATCTTTTCTCACCTTCATTAAAAAACTGCACCGGTCTGTGCTTCGAACGTGGAAACAGAATGATTCTCCATTTTTTTCCATCGTATGAAGCCACCAAATTCATTAACGGTTCTTCATTTACCTTGTAAATATTTCTATTGGCTTTAATAAATATTTTAAAAGCATAAAGAAGTTCGCCCTTGCTGTTTGATTCGAATACAATAAAACTACGTAGGACATTCTCAACAAATTGAATTTCAATTTTGGAGTTTTTTAGGACAAAATTTCTTCCGATATTTTTCAACAAATCATATTCAACATCCGCAGGCAGCATTTTTTTCGTGCCTGCTTGAAAATGCATGTGATCGGGTGCAGACGCCCCGCATTTTGGGCCGTTATAAAACACATCATAATATTTACCGAGATCGCGGCTTATGTCTAATAAATCATCGAAGTGACCTATTAAAGTTTGTGCAGAGTGTTTTCTATATGTTATTGTAAAATGTTCATTAAATATGGGATATGGGTTACATAGTATTATAAAATTTTTATCATATCGTAAACCGTCCTGTTCTGCAGGTAAGTTGTTCAAACAAAGAAAGCATTGGCGTTCTTTAATTGCGTTTTCATTAACGTCGGCAGATGAAGATATTATACGCGCAGGATTAAATTGTACTTTAACATGAAATCCATCGCATTCAAATGAACGAATCTTTAACCCTGATAAATTTTCATAATTTTCTTTTAATAAACCCCAAGAGGATTTTTGATCTTCCAACAATTTTTTAGTTCTTTCGGCCCACCAATTATCGGAATTGTTTTTACCGGGTTTTTCTTCGTAAATCATTTTTTATTTGTCTCGCTAATATTTCAAATGTTCTAAGCTTGTCTTTATAAGTGTTGTTTAAGTTAAGCTTTGTAATATCAAGTGCGGCATCTGTATTTCCTTCCCATCTTCTGCAAATATAAACCGGGTCATAAATTCTTCCAATCATATAATCACGCGAAATTGTAATTCCGAGAAAATAATCTTCGCCGTAACTCACATTCGGTATTTTAATTTCGCGCAGCAGCGGCGTATAAAAAGCTCTTGGCGCGCCGAGTCCGTTTATCCTCAAAGCATTGTTTGTTCCGTTTTCATTTGTCCATTCTTTGTGATCAACTATTCCAGGGGGAATTTCATTAAGATTAAAATCCGTTAATATGTACGAGCCGATAACCATTGCACATTTTTCTTTTTTGAAAAGATCAACAATTTTTTGAAGAGTGTTTTCATCTTTATAAATATCATCGCTGTCCAATTGTACAGAAAACTTTCCGCATAATTTATGGTTAACCGCTTCATTCCAACACCCGCCGATTAGTAAATCTTCTCTTTCGGGAATTAAATGAATTAGTTTAGAATTGTTCTTGGAAATGCTGCATAAAATTTCCGTTGTGCCGTCGGTTGAATGATTATCGACAACAATGACATTAAAACTAAAATCTGTTTTTTGATTCAATGCCGAATTCACCGCGTCGGAAATTGTTTTTATCCTGTTCTTTACAGGAATAATAACCGATGCCTCGTTTTCAAAAAACACTTTATCAAAATCGATTTCCTTAAAATCCGGTTTAACAAATGCGCCCAATTCTTTTAGGTGTTCAGTGGCGGCATTTTCCATCTCTATTTGTACTTCTCGGTTTTTAGGATCTACATAATCAAATTGTTTTTCGCCGGAAAGCCGTAAATCAGTTTCACTAATTGTATATAAAAATTCCGGTATTCTTAAAACCTTGTTGTGTTCGGATATCTTTAATCTTAGTTCATAAAATCCGGCAAACGTGTAATCACTTTTATTTTTTAGTGCGACTTCTTTTAAGGCGGAAGAATTTATTATCATCAAATAACCGAAATCAAAATCATCACGAATACTTCCAAGCTGATAATCTATAAGCGGATGTTGAGATTTTTTCCCGTCCTTAATTTCCAGATAATCCGAATAGACGATTCCGGCTTTTGTTTGATCGGCAACTTGAATTAGTCTTTCCAAAGAATCTTCAGATAAATTCATTTCTCCTTCTTTAGGAAAAGATAAAAGGAATTCGGAATTTAATCGTGAAGAAATTTCTTTAATCACACCAGTTGAAAACGGATTTGCAGAAACTATTGAACAGATTTTTGGAGAGATGTCCGTATCGCCGGTATTACCAAAAGTAAAAACTTTTTCGACAAATTCACTATTACATAATTTATCAATAAAAATTTGGGATGTTTTTTTTGGAAATGGAATAAATACAGAAAATTTTTTCATTTGTTCAGAAGCCAATTGTTGAAACGAAAATTATAAAAAAGCAATTACCCTGCAAAACCAATAAAGAATTTCAGTAATAAAAAGGCGCATCGTCTTTTTAAAGAATATTAACCCTTCTAATATCAGACAGCAATGGCTTTTTATAAGTATTGGTACTGTTATAATTAACAAGTCATTTAAGGATTTTCCAATGTTAAGTTTTATTTTAGTTTAAATGGTATTTCTAAGAAAACAGCTTTATTTAGGCCTTTTGATTTTGGGTGTGCGTTTTCACACTTTGATTTGGTTGTCTCGTATAAACTTTAAGCGTAAATTTGCCCCGTTAAAAATGAATCGTCTGTTTATTACATATTGTTTTATAACTGCACTTGTATTTTCATCGAGCCATAAAACTCAATTTTCAAAGTATGAGCTGGATGATACGCAACTTCAATTTTCAGTTTCAATTCACGAAGAAGGATACAGCATTCCAACAACAATCCGCGAAGTGGATTCAACGATTGATTTATTAGGCCCACAATATTCTTTATATATAAATAAAATTCCTACAATCGGTTTTTGTGAAGAGCCCAAAACTCTAAATGAAAATTATCGACGAGCTCAATCTCTGCTCAGTTCAACGCTGAAAATATAGCATAGTTTCTTTCAGCCTAAAGTTTTCCTATTCGCCGATGGCGGATTTATTCGAACTTAAAAAGGTATGTTAAACAAATTACGAGGTAATATTTGCGTACGATAAAAATAATCTTCATCTCTGTTCTGTTTGCCGCCAGTGCCGGCTTTATGGACCTGGGAGATTCAACGGCATTCGAAAACGGTGCGGATAAAATTACCGTAAGCAAAGATGCTGAACCCAACTTTTCATCTATTAACATGATAGATTTGGGAACAATGACTGCATCTTGGTATGGTCCCAAATTTCACGGCAGAACAACTGCAAACGGTGAAATATATAATCAAATGGCTTTAACCGCTGCACATAAGACAATGTCGTTTGGTACTTTTCTAAAAGTAACAAATCTAAAAAATGGCAAAAGTATTATTGTAAGAATTAACGATCGCGGCCCTTATATTGAAGGAAGAGATTTGGATCTTTCTAAAGGAACAGCAATAGCGCTCGGCATGATTCAACGCGGAGTAATAAAAGTTAAGGTTGAAGAAATTAATTCTACGGAAGAAATTCTACCCGCTTCAATTTTATATTAATTTAAACAGATTCTAATTTATCGTTTACAAGCGGTATTCCTTAACGGGAATGCCGCTTATTATTTTAAACAGCTTCTTTATAATTGAAAAATATTTTTATATTGTTAACGTTGTTATGTAAAACGGAGAGACAATGAAAAATTTTATTGAGCAAACATATTTTGGCAACACCATACTTGAGTATTTAATTGCCGCATTTTCACTCATAATTGCTTTTTTGATTATTCATCTAATTAAAAAATTCGTAATTAAGCGCATTCAAAAAAACGTTGACGAGGAAAAATTCCCGAGATTAAAATTACTTGTCCGTGGAATAAACAGGCGTTTAATTCCGCTTCTGTACTTCGGCGCAATTTATATCGCACTTGAAACATTAAGTTTTGGGCAGAAGACCGATAAAATAATCAGCACAATTTATTTGGTTATTGCTGTTTGGCTTGGCGTTCGGTTTACTATCTCAATTCTCGAATATACAATAGGTAATTTTCTCGCCAGAAGCCGCAGCGAA
>CAZRMG010000022.1:0-6485 GCA_964601095.1 uncultured Melioribacteraceae bacterium
GATGCACCCAATCCAAACTGTGAATCATTAGCTATTCTTATAGCTTCATCTTCATCATCTGCTTTTATTAACGAAGCAACCGGTCCAAACAATTCATCATCGTATGCAGGCATGCCTGGTTCAACATTTGCCAAAACTGTAGGAGGATAAAAAAATCCTTCTCTTTTAATTCTATTTCCGCCGCACAAAACTTTTGCCCCCTTTTCAACAGAAATGCGGACCTGCTCTTCTAATTCTATTAATAAATCTTCACGAGCTATTGGTCCGAGTTGTGTTGCAATATCCATTGGGTCACCAACTTTTACTTTTAGCATCTCATCAACGAATTTATTTTCAAACTCATCATAGATGTTTTTAGTAATAATAAATCTTTTTGCAGCAATACAACTTTGTCCGTTGTTTATTAAACGCGCAGTGACGGCGTTTTTAACTGCTTCGTCAAGATTTGCATCATCAACAACAATGAACGGATCGTTTCCGCCGAGTTCCAAAACAGTTTTCTTCAACAATCTGCCGCAGGTTTCGGCTACTTTTTTTCCTGCCGGTTCGCTGCCAGTTAACGTTACTGCTTTCACCTTCGGATTTTCAATTACATCTTCGACTAAAGACGAACCTATTAAAAGCGTTCTAAAAAGATTATTAGGGAAGCCGGCTTTACAAAATATTTCCTCAATTGCCATAGCACACATTGGAACATTTGAAGCATGTTTTAAAACTGCGGCGTTACCTGCCATCAATGCAGGAGCGGCAAAACGGAACACCTGCCAGAATGGAAAATTCCACGGCATAACTGCAAGTACAACTCCAATCGGGTCAAAGCGTACAAAGCTTTGAGATGCGTCTGTTACAACTAATTCATTATTCAAAATATTCCCTGCATTTTCAGCATAGTACTCACAAACCCAAGCACATTTTTCAACTTCTGCAACTGCTTGTGTAAATGTTTTTCCCATTTCAAGTGTTAACATTTTTCCGAAAATTCTTTTTTCTTCTCTTAATATTGCCGCGGCTTTTTTCATTAATTTGTTACGCTTACCGAAAGATGTTTCTTTCCAAGCAAGATATTCATTGTGAACATCATCAATTATTTTACAAACATTCTCTTTCGTCATTTCGGGAAAGGATTCTTCAACTTTTTCTGTGAACGGATTTAATGATTGGATTGGCATTATGTATCTCCGTTTGTTATTATTGCATTATCAACGGCATTACAATAGTAAAATTGCAAATTCTAATTTGTTAAATAAAGAAAAAAGAAAAGACAATGACCAAAAAATCACAAATTATTATTGCCGGAATTTGCGGATTAACCGCCGTTGCATTCGGTGCTTTTGGCACTCATACTTTAAAAAGCGTTATTGATTCTGCCACACTAGAAACTTTTAAAACCGGGGTTCTCTACCATCTAATTCACTCTATTGTTTTATTTGTTTTGGCGTTATCAAAAATTCAGAGCTTTACAAAAGCATACATATTTATTTTTATTGGGATAATTTTGTTTTCATTCTCTTTGTATTTGTATTCTTTAACGCTGATTATTGCCTTTATATTTGTAACACCGTTTGGCGGTATGTCGTTTATTATCGGTTGGCTTTTGATAATTTACTCGGCTGCAAAGGAATTGTGACAAAGACTATCATGAATTAATTGTGAGTTGACTCTCAATTAAATATTATTTTTTTGTTAAGCGGCATTATTATTTCAGCTTAACAAATATTTTTATTAAGTTTTATATAAAATTACACGGCAGAAATATTCATCAACTAAATTGTTCTTTTTACATAGTTGGGGATCACTAATGAAAAAAACTCAGCCCAAAACATTCGTGCTCGATACAAATGTAATATTGCACGATCCAACATGCATAAATCATTTCCAAGAAAACAACATTATAATTCCTTTATCCGTTATTGAAGAATTAGACCATTTCAAGCGCGGGAACCAGGTAATAAATTTAAATGCGCGTGAGTTTGCACGAACTCTTGATTCAATAACCGGTAATGAAATATTTAACGGCGGCGTTCCTTTGGGGCGCGGAAAAGGAAAGGTGCGCGTTGTTATTTCCAAGGGATTAACGAAAGAAATTCACGACGTATTCCGGGAAGACAGCGTCGATCATCGTGTTTTAAGCGTTGCTTTCGAAGCTTCTAAAAGCAGTAAAGTAAACACAAAAGTAATTGTTATAAGCAAAGATGTAAACCTGAGGATGAAAGCCAAAGCGCTTGGAATTCCAGCAGAAGATTATACAACCGACAGAGTTACAAACGTTGAGGAACTTTACAGCGGAAAAACAATACTAGAAAATTTCGACGATGATATACTTCAAAAATTATATCAATCTCCGTTCGAAGTTCCTGCCAAACAAATTGTAAAGAAATTAAAAGTTGAAGCGGTACCAAATAAATTTTTTATAATGAGAAACAGCAGCCGTTCGGTTCTTTCGGTGCTTGATCAGGAAATTGAGAAGTTTAAACGTATAGATAAAGATGTCGTTTACGGGATAAAACCCCGCAACGCCGAACAAACATTTGCGGTCAATGCACTGTGCAACACGGGCATTCCTCTTGTATCACTTACCGGGAAAGCAGGCACAGGTAAAACTCTTTTAGCTCTTGCGAGTGCTTTACAGGTAAGAAAAAATTACAGGCAAATTTACATTGCGCGTCCCATCGTTCCGCTAAGCAATAAAGATATTGGTTACCTGCCCGGCGATGTTGAAAGTAAACTAGCGCCGTATATGCAGCCGCTATGGGATAACTTGAAAGTGATTCAGGATCAATTTCCCGAAACCGATAAGAATTTTCAACTTATCAACAATATGATAAAAGAAGATAAACTTGTGATTGAACCGTTGAGCTACATTAGAGGAAGAAGTCTGCAAAGAATTTATTTTATTGTTGACGAAGCACAAAATTTAACTCCGCACGAAGTTAAGACAATTATTACTCGAGCCGGCGAAGGCGCAAAAATTGTTTTAACCGGAGATATTTATCAAATAGATCATCCTTATCTTGATGCGCAATCCAACGGACTTTCATATTTAATAGAACATTTTAAAGGACAGCGGTTATACGCGCATGTTAATCTAGAAAAAGGCGAGCGATCTGAACTTGCAGAGTTAGCAAGTAATTTATTATAACAAGAAAAAAACAATCTAGAATAAATTGTAATTCCTTTTCAAAGAAATTATTCTTTTATAGGAATCGTTAATTCTATTTACATTTATTTTACCTTTATCAATCATGGCTTTGATGATTGTAATAACTTTTTCTGCTATTTGCTCATCGTAACTTAGATTGTTTGCAAAGAGAAGAATATCAACGCCCGCTTCAATAGATTTTTCAACGGCAGTTTCGAGTCCAAATTGCGAAGTAATAGCACCCATTCCCATATCGTCGCTGATAATCACTCCGCCAAAATTTAACTGCTCACGTAATAGTCCTGTCATAATATTCTTTGAAAGAGTTGCCGGGAATTCCGAATCAAGATTTGCATTGAAAATATGTGCCGTCATTATAAAATCATTATAACCATTGTTTATTAAATTTTTATACGGCTCCAATTCAATTGGCTGCCATGTTGATGTTACATCGGTAAATCCAAGGTGAGAATCGTTTGCCGCGCTGCCGTGGCCCGGAAAATGTTTCAGCGATGTTAATACATTTTGTTTATGATGACTGCTAATTACAATGGCTGCATTATCCGAAACGATTTTAGGATTAGCAGAAAAACTTCTTCCGATTGCACCGATGGCAGGAGAATTGGGGTTAACATCCACATCGACTACAGGCGATAAATTCAAATTAATTCCAACACTCTTTAATGTGTTCACCGTTCTATCTGCATAATATTTTGTTGAATCGGGATTATTCAAATCGCCGAGATATTTATTCGATACAGTTGCCGGGAATCCATATTTTTCCTTTAAACGATTTACTCTTCCGCCTTCCTGATCAATTGCAACAAACAAAGGCATCGGTGCAAATCTTTGAAGAGATAATGTTAAAGACAGCAACTGCCCGGGCGATTGAATGTTTCTATTATCAGATTGAAGAGCAACATCGCGGTCATACAGCACTACCCCGCCTACCTTTCCAAGTTTTATGTCTTTTACTATTTGATCACTTTCGCTTACTTCTAATCCTCTAAATCCAACCATCAGCATTTGCCCGATCTTTTCATCGAGAGAAATTTCCCTTTCAACAGGTCCGGTTACTTCTGCACAACTAAGAATTAAAAATAAAAGTAACGATGTAAGTAATAATGATGAGAATTGGCGCTGGTATGTTTTCATAAATTCCTTGAGAATAATATTATAGAATCAACTTGTGAAAGATAAAAATGTATGATGAAATAAATAAATGCGCAGGATTAAACCGGCTCGCAAAAGATCACGAGCCGATTATTTTTAGACTTAAAATCGCCATCTCGAATCGAATGCTACTGTAATTCTTTTCGCGCTGCCCGGCGCAAAAACATTATGCATATCTGATGTTCCGAAATTCATTTCGATTAAACCGAAATCCAACCCGAAGCCGAATCCCCATCCGAAGTTTTCAACACCGCCCAGAGCAAAACCGGTTCTAACGGCAAGCACTTTTGTAAGTCCCCAATCAACTCCCATTGAAAAACTTGGTTTTGTGCTGTTGCGCGGTTGATCATTAAATCCTTTATTGAATGCAAAAGCAACCAGCATTTTACCCGGGAATTTTCTGAACATTTTATCAACTTGTAAAGACATTCCCAAGAACATTGCCGTTGCAAGATCGGTAGTTATTTCACTGATATATTTTCCGCTTCCTTTACCGGTTAAGGCATCAACAAGAGAATCGCGTTGGTCTTCGCTTGTCAGATCATCAAGATAAATAGGTTTATCCGATTTAAACTCTGCAACATTGTTATCCCATGTAATTTTCCCGATATCAGTAACAGCAAATCCAACAGACATTACTTCGCTAAATTTTGCATTAAATCCAAAATCAAACCCTACCCCGCTTCCGGATGATTGCGGAAAAGGTGAAACATCCGCGTCTTGTTTAACCGCAAGTGAATCAAAATCATATTTAACATTAAAATCATTTGAGAAGGATGAATAAGCTAAAAACTCTCCTCTTCCCGTTATAGTATTATCCTCGCCCGTTGTTAATTCTGTCTTGACATGATCAACACCAACATATGCAAAACCTTGAACAATATTCATAGTTAATCCAAACGAGAATTCTTTGAAGAACTTAAAGATGTTTAGATTTCTTGCATAAGAAAGTCCATATTTCCGAAGCCACCAAGCGCTCATTTTGGCGTCGTTAAAATTATAAACTCTGCCTAAAGAATTTCCATCCATTCCCAAATCAATGATATCCTTTGGAAAAGTTGAGTTTGCAGAAATTACATCGCTGATTGAAAAAGCTATCGTTCCAAATTTTTGATTTGGTGTAACCGCAATACCGAACAACGTATATTTAACATCTCCATATAACGAGCCGCCGTCTGAAAACAAATCTTTAAATCTCTCTTTATCTTCTTCGGTCAAATACCTTCCGACTTTCTTTCCATCTTCATCAAAAAATTCTTCACCGAAGAAATAATCATATTCATTTTTCGACAAAAAATTTGTCCCTGCCTTTGCTGAAACAGTAGGAAGTGGAATCGGTACAATGAGTTCAACTTTTTTATTTGAGCTTCCTAAAAAAAGATTTGCCGGGTTGTTGCCCAACGAATACAAACCGTTTGATGTCATTACCGAAGTATTGCCCATTGCCGAGGAACGTGCGTCAGTTGTTCCAATTGAGCCACCCTGCGCTAAAATCTGTAAGGAAAAAACAGAGAGCAAAACAATTATAATTTTGCTAATCTTCATTGTATTCTTCCCCCTATTCCTTAACTCGATAATCAATAGTCCCGGCAATTGAAATATTGATTGTGTCATCTGTCTTGAATTTTACCGGCGCATTACTTTGCCCGCTTGTGTTAAATTTTAGTTTTATCCGCATATACTTTGCCCGCGACAATTTTTCTGGTTCACCGTTTATAGTTTTTATATTTACGGTTTGTTGAGCTGCCGATATTACATTGCCACCGATATCAGTTGAAGCTCCCAAAATACTTACAACTGTATCTTGGTCGTCATGTTGGGGAGGAAAATACATTAGGAAATTATTGTACTCATCGTAAAGTTTCCCGGTAAAACTGAATTTAGCGGGTATTCCGTTTGCAATTGTTAATGATGCGTCAAATGAATTTAAATCTTTAATTTTATCGCGGTCATCTTCCGACAAATCCACTTCAATCGAATCGGTTATTTCACCACCGTTTATTCCAAATTCAAACGGGAATTCAATTCTGCTTTTTCCGGTAACTTCATCCGACATTTTAACGTTGATTGTTTTATAATTTGGATTAATCAATCCGTCCGCATAAACTATAATGGAATCCGGGAATTCCGAAAACTTCTTAAAAAAGTTGCTGACACTGTCGGGATTGAGTGT
>CAZRMG010000022.1:6585-15013 GCA_964601095.1 uncultured Melioribacteraceae bacterium
ATTTGTAGGACTATTACTTAAACTTATTAAAGAATAATCGGCGAGCGACAAATTATCAAAAACATTAACAAAACTTTTTCTAGGGACATCTTTGGTTGTTGTAAAAGCTGCACCGTTTGGATTTACCAAATTTGATATTGTAAACGTAGCGCTTGCATCAACATTCAGATTATTTGTCAGTGTTACATTTAACTTACCGTTTTCAAGTTTTACATTCTGAAATTTTGTCGGCTGTGTAGCGTTTTCGTCTATCAATACCGAACCTTCAACAACAACCGGCTCCTGCTCTGGGATTTTAGCAACCGCTTCCGTTACTTTTATATTTTTTAAAACTGCCTTTACAGTTAATGAGTGATTCGGTAAAGTTATGCTTTGACCGTTGCTGCTTGTGCTGGAAATATTACACATTAACGTAAGTTGATTTTTTACGAGCACACCGGGAACAATATGCATTGATGAAACTTTTACAGTCTGCAACGACGGTACATTTGCAGAAGCCGCTCCGTTTACAACTACTTCTCCCCCATCTGTGTTTTTGATTGTTAAATTATTCAAAGTTATTTCTACCGGCGAGGGCATATTGTTGGTAATGTATAATTCAACATCACCGGATTCAATTTTAGCCGATTGGAATTGTTCCGCAGAATTGAAATCTACCGAAACAGGGATATTATTCACTGCCGGAAGGATCTCATTTGACCCCGGCGTAACATGGATTCCAAGCCATTCATAACCAATGTTTGTATTTATAGAATCAGCGGCTATTGAAATAGCCCCTATTTGTTTTTCTTTTCGCTCGGAGATATCCGATATTGTTAACTCATCATCAACTGTAATTTTATCAAGCAACTTAACATCGCTGTAATAAAGCAGACCGTTGTTTGAACCGTTTGAATAATGATGTACTTCAGATGATTTCTTCTCAATTATTTCATACATCGTATAATTTTTTTTGGCGATTGGTACATTAAGAGAAACATCCCAACGCGGAACCTTAGGTTCGTTGATGCTGCATTTATTTAAAATGAATAGGATTAATATTGCTGGAATTAATGTAAATATTGTGCTTTTTAAAGCCGAAAAACGCATCATAGTTTCACCTTTTTAACTATTTACTATCGAGTGAAAATGAAAATTCTTAATAGTACAAAATATTTTTTCGAAACTTTTCGCTAACAGATATTTGTGAATTGTAATTGTAAAGATATGCTTTTGCACTTAAATTTTTGATGAAGACAAAGCCCAAAACCTCTTCGATTAGGAACAAAAAAAGTGATTCGCAGTATCATTGCTTATTTATTACCGATATTAATGACACAATACTTAATAATTATTTTAGTTTTTCTGCCGTGCTTTTTATCCGCACAATCGGATACATTGACTAACCGGAAAGATTTTCAATTAACTCTACCTAATCTTAAAATCGATTCCTCCTTCAAGGAGATAAAACCTCTTTCCATATTGCACTTAAAATCTTATCTCGATTCGCAACGAGATAAATTATCGTTAATCAATCCAGACAACAACAACGAAGAGAATGAACAAGCACTTTATGATTTTACAGAAGAAGAATTAAGCAGCGGCTTATCAATAAACGAGTTAAACGCGTATAGAAAAAACAAAGATTTGTTAAACAAAATACTTAAGGATAAATATGATGAGTGCTGGTGGTATCGCGTACAAAGTTTAGGACAGCTTATTGGGATATCGGATTGGTTTATTAAGGCATTGATGTTTAGTCTTTTGCTGTTATAGATATGAAATCGTCACTGCGTCCCGGTTACCCGGGAGGGAGTCATTAACCCTTTCCTTAATTAAACGACTCCGGTTTTACACACCTAAGTGTTCCCCCCGCAGTGACTGCCAAATATTCGGCAAATCGACAACTAAAAGAAATACTAAAAAATTTGTACTATTACTTTCCGTCTAACATTTATTTGTTTCAAAACAATTAGGCAATGCAAGAAAACTCTCCGGCAAAATAATTATCAACTAATTGACTTTTCAGAAGATTTAACAATTTATTAGCAAAGAGTTAACATTCTCTTAACATGTTTTACGGGTTATTTATTTATAATTCTTACAAATATTTTGAGGTAAATATGTTTGGACTTTGGTTTGCAATTTATTGTATGAGTTTCGGGATTCTTTGTTCCTTAAAAGCCGGTGAAAAAAATCGACATAAAAAAAATTGGTTCACAATCGGCTTTATATTCGGGGTGTTCGCATATATTTTATTGTTGGTTCTTCCCGACACAAACGACAACGAAGCACAAGTTTCATTTAATCACAATTAAGTACTATATTTTTATTGTCCGTTACTATTTCATTTTTTTCTTAGCACTTCCTCTTTATTGATCCGAATTGAATTCTTATTATTGTTGTTGAAAATAATAAGGATTCGAAATGCGGACAATATCACCTCTGTTTATTCTTTTAATTATTTTTTCATCATGCACAAAAGAAGTACCCGAATCGGAGAAGAAAATTGTTAAGACTACAAATGAAAACGAAGTTCGTTCGATTATAGAAGACTATTTTTCATATTTTAATTCGGGAAATATTAATGCATCCTTAGCTGTATTTGCGGAGGATTACAGCGAATATATTCCCGATGCCGATACTCCGATTGATTTAACCGCTCTCGAAAACAACTTGTTAAACTTTCGTTCGCAAAACCCTGAAGGCAAATTAAGTGTTGCAATTGAAGATGTTTTTGCAGCGGATGAGCTTGCCGCCGTGCAGGTTTTTACTTCATATTTAATCCCCGATCCTGTTGAAGGGAAAATGAATCCGGTTTATTCGGAAAGAAGCATCAAACTTTTAAGGAAAAATAAAAATACCGGTTGGAAAATTTTTAGATCGCTAAGTTCAACGGCTTTTAGTTATGATTAGAATACCAATACTATATTTTCCATTCAATATCATTCCACCAAATTTCAAGCATATCTGGGTCTAAAGTTACTATCCCCATTCGCGTTACACCTTTGGGCAACGCAAAATAATTATTAATCTTCTGGAAAATTAATTGTCTTTTAATCGGCTGTACTTTGGTGATTATTGCAAGAAGTGTTAAAGCATCGCTTGCGCCTGATTGTTGAATTATTCCGTCAATCACACCTTCATTTTTTTCGTCCTCATTAAAAATTCGAATCAATCTTTTAAGAGAGTCTGTAGCATCAAACCTAAAAGGAATACCGATTTTTCCGTTGTTAAGAATTTCCAAGTTGTACCCTTCGTCCAATCTAAACGAACCGCTTTTATGAAATATCTCAACCATTCCAAAATCAACGAATACATTTGTAATCTTGTTTGGATATGAAAAAACGGAAAAGACTCCTCCTATATCGCGTATTGTTATATCATTATGAACCACTTTTAAATATGGAACTGTTGCGGTAGTAATTATTTTAATTTTCCCGTTGTTTAGTTTGACTATGTTGTCGCCGTTTCTAGGTTTTATTAAGGAAACGCTGCTGTTAGAATTAATTTCAATTCTTCCCGTTTGCGGAACAAACAAAATTACCTGCGATGAATCAAGGGTTCTCAAAGTTTCGTCTTTCGACAATTTTAAATTTGCATTCTCATTTCCGTTAATCAAATAATTGCCGTATTTCCATTCAACTTCCCAAGGCGAATTAATTTTAAGCAAATCATATGCGGCATAGCTACCAGCAACTATAAATACTACAACAACTGATAGTATTATTTTTTTTAAGTTCATACCTGCATAAAAAATAAACCGAGTATCGCGGGGCCGAGTGATTTTTGTTTTACTCGAAATAATTTTACGTTTAATTTCGCGGGATTTTTTTAATTCTTTTTCTAACCTGCTTTTTTCTTTTTTTAATTTTTTTACCTTGGATTTAGAAATCGGTATTTCCGCAGATTTTGCATCGCCGCTTTTTTTTAACAATTCTTCCGATAACTTTTCACGTATGTTATACGGTAGTTCGACAATGGACGGCAAATCTTTCACCTTGTCTAAAACCGCTACAATCTTTTTATATCTTTCAAAACAAGAGTCGCACAATTTTAAATGCGCTTCCATTTCCTTCCGAGTAACTTTATCTAAAGTTTCATCAAGATAATAGTGAAGATTTATTTTTATTTCTTCGCAGCTAAGCATTATATTTTTTCAATTAGGTATTCTCGCGCGTTAATTAATTTGGTCTGCATTTCATCTACGGATAAATGATTAAGGTACTTTTTTATATCATCCAACTTGTAATCTTCCATATCATGTAATACAAGAATAGTCCTATCCTCGTCGGGTAAAGAAAGTATCAATCTATCAAGCTGGTGAAGTTCGCTGATTGATGTTTTTTCATACTTCTTATATGAGTTATTGAAACCAGCCCTGTTCAACTCGAAAACCGAGTGCTTTATTGCGAGATCTTTAATCCAATACAAATAAGATTGATTAAATTTGAATTCTCTTATATTGTCCCATGCATGAAGGTAAATATTCAGAATTATTTTTTTTGTAAGTTCTAAATCGGCGAGGATGTAATAAACAAGACTCACAATATCCTTTTGATTTATTTCGCACAAATCAAAAAAAGAATTTCTTCTGCCTTGTTGTGAAAGCTCGATAAGATATGCTACATAATTTGTATTTTCTTCGGCCAACCGAATTTCCTATTCCTAATTTGTAACAATCATTCTAATGCCGTTTTGATCAACACGGCAAGTAACCCTAACTACAGTTTTTTCATTCATACCTATTTCGGTTCCTGTAGCTTCAAAATTAATTCTATCGTTAAAAACAACCGCTTTAATTTCACCCGCACTTGTTTTTTTTAATTCTTGAGGTATATCCCAGCCGGAGTAGCTACCGCCGCCGCCGCCCTGCTCGTATGCTTTTTTATAATGCTGCTGAGCCATAAGTCCAAGATCGTGCATTGTGGAAATTAATTGATCCCTGTTCGCGGATTGATAATAACTAACAGCTATATCTATTCCCGCATATATTACAAGTCCGACAACAATAATTCCAACTACAATTAACAATAATTGTTGCGAGCCCATTATACCTTCTCAATATTATTTGTTCTATTCATAATGAAACCAGCTTAAGATTTGGTTTAATGATATAAAGAAAATATACTTACTTCAAGAAAATAATTCTTATTTAGTTTAAATCCTCATTCATTATCGTAAATCCATTTGATAAATTGAATTGCACTTATTAGCTTGAACGCAAAATATGGCATTTAGTACTGCTTGAAAGATTAAATACGATTGGAATAATAATATGCAAAATAACATAAATGAATTGTTGAGTCTTTTGAAAAAACTAAACATTGAAACAAAACCTCTTTGGGGTAAAATGTCTGCTCAGCATATGGTTGAACATTTAATTCTTGCCGCCAGGATGAGCAACGGGAAATTGAAATATGAGTGTTTTATTCCTCAGGAAAAACTTAATGTATTGAAGAAATTTTTAACAAGCAGCAGACCGCTTCCGCGAAATTTTGTTAATCCCGCTATTGGAGAAGAACTAATACCGCTCGAATTTGATTCTCTCGAAATAGCAAAAGAATTATTAATGCATGAAATGATGAATCACTTCGATTATTTTAGTAAATATCCGGATGCAGTTCTAACCAACGTAACTTTTGGAGACTTAAACAAAGATGAGTGGGCAATATTTCATCTGAAGCATATTACACATCATTTCAATCAATTTGGATTGGTGGAATGAGTTTAACAATTCGGTATAATCCTATAAGGAATTAACAATGTCTACTACTAAAAATATCACGTTAAATATTAAGATTGTTTCTTTACTTTTTTTAGCTTTATCAATTCCGATTTTACCACAAGCAAGCACATCCCAAATAGATAAAATAACTTATTCCGAAAAAGTTAAATCCGAATTTTTACATGCATGGAACGCATACAAAAAATACGCTTGGGGTCACGATCAACTTATGCCCGTTTCTAAAACTTATAAAGATTGGAATAACGAATCTTTGCTTTTAACTCCAGTGGATGCCTTCACAACAATGAAGTTAATGAAACTTGATAAAGAAGCCGCCGAAACAAAAAAACTGATTCTTGAAAAATTATCATTCGATAAAAATATTTTCGCACGTCACTTTGAGGTTACAATACGTCTTCTTGGGGGATTAATCTCGGCTTATCAACTGGATGGCGATAAAAAGTTTTTGGATTTGGCTGAAGATTTGGGCAAGAGACTTCTTCCGGCCTTTAATTCTACAACGGGAATGCCGTATCAATATGTAAATCTTCAAACCGGTGAAGTAAAAAGTAAAATAAGTAATCCCGCCGAAATCGGAACGCTTATGCTGGAATTCGGTTCTCTCAGCAAATTAACAGGCAACCCGGTTTTTTATGAAAAAGCGAAACAAGCTTTTATACAATGCTATAATAGAAGAAGTGAAATTGGTCTTGTCGGGACACAAATAGATATTGAAACAGGCGAATGGAAAAATGCGGATAGCCACATCAGCGGAATGATTGACTCGTATTATGAATATATGATTAAATCATATATTCTTTTTAAGGATGAGGATTTTAAAAATATGTATGAAACAAGCATTGAATCGGTCAATAAATATTTAGCGGAGGAAACAAATACCGGGTTTTGGTACGGACACGCGGATATGAATTCAGGCAAAAGAACCGACCGGTTGTTTGGCGCGCTTGATGCTTTTATGCCCGGCATGCTTGCTCTTGGCGGTGATTTGGAGCGGGCACAAAAACTTCAGGAGAACTGCTTTAAAATGTGGACTCACTTTGGAATTGAGCCGGAAGAATTTAATTATGAAACTTTTGAAGTTACATATCCAGACTATGTTCTCCGCCCCGAAATAATTGAATCGGCTTTTTATTTATACCGGCTTACAAAGAATCCAAAATATCTTGAAATGGGAAAAGTAATTTTCGAAAGCTTAATTAAATACTGCAAACTCGACGAGGGCTATGCATCATTAAAAAGTGTTGTAACAAAAGAGAAACGCGACCCTATGGAAAGTTTTTTCTTCGCAGAAACATTGAAATATCTTTACTTACTTTTTGCACCCGAAGAGACTTTGGATTTGACAAACTATGTTTTTAATACGGAAGCGCATCCTATAAAAATATTTCCCAAATAGTTTTTCAAACTCCGGATATTACATTTAATCTACTAAGATTATTTTGATTCGGATCTTTCGGCTTTAAATTTTATTTCATGCTTTTTTGTGTATGAATTTTCAAACATTGTTAAATTCATTTTTACGCCGTGTGTTGATATTTTAAAATCATTAATCTTAAGTGTGTCAATAGTCATGCTTTTGGAAGAACAGTCAGCCATAAATCCGTTCATTGCTTTTTCCGCATCATTTTTCGAGTTGTAATAATAATCAGCTTGGATTTGATAAATTCCGTCTCTATCGGCAATGAAGGCCATGCGTGTTGATTTAGATTGGTAAAAAACGCATTCCATGCTTGGGTTGCTTTTATCATGATGATTCGGTTTACCGTATTGACTGATTACGGCATTTACTTTTTTGCCTATTAAATCGCATAAAGAAGTTTTTTGAGAAAAATTATTTTGCGGAGAGATACAAACAAAAAGTATAATCGCTGGTAATAGAATTAGCTTCATGACTTTAACCTCATAATTTTAAATAAACATTCTCACTTATTCTATTTATGAATGAATGGATAATTTATATAAAATACTTACTCGTAATCTTTCGAGAGAGCTGAGGTTGAGATATTGTGAAATGATAATTTGTTTTCCAGTCATTAATCCTCCGTTTAAGAAATAAAGACCGGTTTCTGCGTAGTTATCTTACAATATTTTTTTTACATGTTCAACATTCTTAACGGCAGACTTTAAAACGGCTTTCCAATTTTCACATTTTGAAAAGCCGTTAAACATTTGTAATTAATTTTTAATTAACCTCATCATCAACACATCGTGCGAAGGTACTTCTTCGGACAAAACACTTTTTGTAGTACCCATCAATTTCTTAGTCCAAATATTTTTCAGCTCATAACTAATTTTATTGAATGAGGCGTCTTTATTAAAAATTGTATCCACCACATTTTCCTTACTTAAATCAAAACTAACTTTTTGTGTTTTATCGGAGCGGTTCAACACGCACATTGCCCAATCGCCTTTATCAAGCGGCTTAAACCAAATCTCAATTCCATCTTTAGCGGAGTATTTGAATCCCTGTATTCCAAGCACATCTTGATTAACCGCGATTGCGTCATGATTTGTTAAAACTGATTTTGTTTCTTCACTCATATTCCTAATATCGTTACCGGCAATCAACGGTGCGGCAAGCATGCACCACATAGAAAAGTGCGCCCTGTTTTCGTTCGGCGCTAAATCGTTGCCTACTTCCATCATGTCGGGATCGTTCCAGTGTTCGGGACCGGCATACTGTCGCAGACCTTCCTGCAT